>JBMYWL010000114.1:0-5791 GCA_049607365.1 Alphaproteobacteria bacterium
CTTGGTCAGCTAGATTCCGGAATAAATCCGGAACAGGTACCTGTTTGTGTAAAGACGCCGTCACATCGAGTGGATTTTGAAGTACGTGAAATTTGCCTCAAAATCCAAAAGCCACAAACACAAACCAAGCTTAAGATCGCGTGAAGAATAGCTGCATTAACCACGTGCTCATAGACTCATTAGCCTTTTCATAGGAAACAGAAACCCATGGAAAGAAAAGACAGCCTAGACACCCTCGGCATACTGTTTCTAATCTGGTTTTCGGCCATGCTTGGTCTGAATCAGGTGTTGGTGAAGCTTGTCAACGAAACACTTCAGCCCGTTTTCCAAGCAGGATTACGTTCTGCACTGGCTTTTATCCCCGTATTTGCTTGGGCTTTGTACCGGCGCAAAAAGTTGTCCATAACCGATGGTACTTTGGGTGTTGGAATTTTTCTGGGCTTTCTGTTCGGATGCGAATTCATTCTGTTGTTTTATTCCGTCGAATACACCACAGTTTCGCGCGTTTCCATTTTCTTCTACACCATGCCAATCTGGTTGGCGATCGTCGCGCATTTCGTGTTACCAAACGAGAAACTTAGCCTGATCCGTTCAATCGGCTTAGCCCTAGCAATCGGTGGCATTGTCTTGGCCCTTTCAGACAAAACGCCTGACCCGAACCACACCAAAGGCATGATTGGTGACCTGATGGCACTCAGTGCCAGCTTTTTGTGGCTTGGTATCGCGCTAATGGCACGGAAGTCGAGCATACAAAAATGCAGTGCCGAAATGGCCATGCTGTATCAACTGGGTGTTTCGGCCATTTTACTTTTGCCGCTTGCCTTCATGATTGGGGATTTGGTTGTCGGTCCCATGACTGCGAAATTCTTCAGCATCTATTTCGTTCAGATTTTTGTCATTGTCGCCTTCGGATTTCTCGTCTGGTTCTGGATTTTGACAATCTACCCTGCATCAGACATGGCCGCGTTCAGTTTCCTGTCGCCTGTCTTTGGTGTCATCTTTGGCTGGTTGTTTCTTAATGAATCAATTTCTGCCCGAACCCTTATCGCTTTAATTTTGGTCGCCTTTGGCATTTATTTTGTTAACCAAAAAGCTAAAAACACAACAACATCCTCATAGAAAGCAGTACCCAACCCCATGGCTGAATTCAAAAAAATCCTCGTTGCCAACCGCGGTGAAATCGCAATCCGCATTATGCGTGCTGTTAACGAACTGGGTCGTAAAACCGTTGCCGTCTATGCTGAAGAAGACAAGTTCGGCCTGCACCGTTTTAAAGCAGACGAAGCGTATCGCATTGGCGAGGGTTTGGGCCCTGTTGACGCTTATTTGGCGATTGATGAAATTGTCGCCGTTGCCAAACAAGCTGGTTGCGATGCTGTTCACCCGGGTTACGGCCTGCTTTCTGAGAACCCTGAGTTTGTTGACGCCTGTACCGAAGCTGGTCTGACTTTCATTGGTCCAAAAGCAGAAACCATGCGCATGTTGGGCGACAAGGCCTCTGCCCGTCAGGTGGCAATAACTGCTGGTGTGCCAGTGGTTCCGGCGACAGACGTATTACCAAAAGACATGAACGAAGTCCGCGCAATGGCAGCCAAAGTTGGCTACCCATTGATGCTAAAGGCCAGCTGGGGCGGTGGTGGCCGTGGCATGCGACCGATTTACAACGAAGAAGAGCTTGAGCTTAAAGTACTAGAAGGCCGTCGGGAAGCCCACGCTGCTTTTGGTAATGACGAGGGCTACCTTGAGCGTTTGGTACAATCAGCCCGCCACGTTGAGGTGCAAATACTCGGTGACAGCGCAGGTGAGATTTTTCATCTGTGGGAAAGAGATTGCTCGGTTCAGCGTCGTAACCAGAAAGTGGTTGAGCGCGCGCCAGCACCTTATTTGACAGACGCACAACGTCAGAACCTGTGTGAGCTTGGCATAAAAATTTGCAAATACGCAAAATATGAGTGTGCTGGAACTGTTGAATTCCTGATGGATATGAACACGGAAGAGTTCTTCTTTATTGAAGTTAACCCCCGCGTTCAGGTTGAGCACACTGTAACCGAAACAGTTACAGGCATCGACATTGTTCGCGCGCAAATTCTAATCGCCGAAGGTAAAAACCTTGCTGATGCTACGGGCTACGACAAGCAAGCCGACATTAAGCTTAACGGTCACGCCATGCAGTGCCGCATCACGACCGAGGACCCCCAGAACAACTTCATTCCTGATTATGGCCGCATCACCGCCTACCGTGTCGCAACCGGTTTTGGTGTTCGTTTGGACGGTGGCACAGCCTACACTGGTGCAATCATCACCCGTTTTTATGACTCGCTGCTTGAGAAAGTAACGGTTTGGGCACCAACGCCAGATGGCGCAATCGCTCGCATGGACCGTGCTCTACGTGAATTCCGTATTCGCGGTGTTTCCACCAACATCGCCTTTGTTGAGAACTTGTTGACCCATCCAAAGTTTTTGGACGGCACCTACTCCACCGCGTTTATTGACACAACACCAGAGCTGTTTGATTTCAAAAAACGCCGCGACCGCGCGACCAAGCTTTTGAACTACATCGCAGACATTACGGTCAATGGTCATCCAGATGTCTCTGGTCGTCCAAAACCAACAATTGAGCACGCACCAAAGCCACCAAAGCCCGAAAGTAACATCATTCTGGATGGCACACGCAATTTGCTGGAAGCCAAAGGCCCACAAGCTGTTGCTGACTGGATGTTGGAACAAAAACAGCTGCTTGTTACCGACACCACAATGCGTGACGGTCACCAATCCCTACTCGCGACACGTATGCGCTCTTACGACATGATCGAAGTTGCGGATTCATACGCAAAAATGCTGCCAAACCTGTTCTCTATGGAGTGCTGGGGCGGTGCAACGTTTGACGTGGCCTATCGTTACCTGCAAGAGTGCCCATGGCAGCGTCTGCGTGACCTTCGCACCCGCATGCCGAATTTGCTAACACAAATGCTGTTACGCGCTTCAAACGGTGTTGGTTACACAAACTACCCCGACAACGTAGTACAGAAATTCACCAAACAAGCCGCTGAATCCGGTGTAGACGTGTTCCGCGTTTTTGACAGCCTGAACTGGGTTGAGAACATGCGCGTTGCCATGGACGCTGTGCTTGAAAGCGGCAAAATTTGCGAAGGCACCATATGCTATACCGGTGACATTCTGGACCCCGCGCGTGCCAAGTACAATCTGGCTTACTACGTGCAGATGGGTAAAGACTTACGCGACGCTGGCGCACACATCATCGGCTTGAAAGATATGGCCGGACTGTTGAAACCAGCTGCTGCACGCGTATTGATCAAAGCGCTTAAGGAAGAGGTTGGCCTGCCTATCCACTTCCACACACACGATACATCAGGCATTTCTGGTGCGACAGTCATCGCAGCGGCAGAAGCTGGTGTTGATGCAGTTGACGCAGCTATGGATGCATTCTCCGGCCTGACATCTCAACCAAACCTTGGTTCAATCGTCGAGGCCCTGCGCAACACAGATCGCGACACGGGACTAGACATTGGCGCTATCCGCCAGATCTCAGATTATTGGGAACAAGTTCGCGGTCAATACTCCGGCTTTGAAACCACCATGAAATCTGGCGCTTCAGAAGTGTTCTTGCACGAAATGCCCGGTGGCCAGTTCACCAACCTTAAGGCACAAGCGCGCAGTTTGAAGCTGGAAGATCGCTGGCCAGAGGTCGCCAAAGCCTATGCCGATGTCAACCTGATGTTTGGTGACATTGTAAAGGTAACACCATCTTCGAAGGTGGTCGGTGACATGGCGCTGATGATGGTCACGCAAAACCTGACCCGCGAGCAGGTCGAAGACCCAGAGCATGATCTGGCATTCCCAGAGTCAGTTGTCGACATGATGTACGGTAACTTGGGTCAACCGTCCGGTGGATGGCCAAGCGACCTTCAAGCCAAGGTGTTGAAAGGGCAAAAGCCAATCGATACTCGCCCTGGTGCATCTATGACACCAACGGATTTTGAAAAAACACGCACAGACCTATCGTCAGAGCTTAAGGGTTTCCAAATTGATGATGAGGACCTTTGTGGTTACCTGATGTACCCAAAAGTGTTCTTGGACTACATGGGCCGCCACCGTGTTTATGGACCTGTTCGCACCCTGCCAACCAAAGCCTTTTTCTATGGCATGGAAGTCGGTGAAGAGGTTGAGGCAGAGATTGACCCGGGCAAGCGCCTGATCGTCGTGCTGCAAGCCGTTGGTGAAACCGATGAAAATGGCGATGTTCGCGTGTTCTTCGAACTGAACGGGCAACCGCGTACAATTCGCGTTCCAAACCGCTCAATCGCCGCAACAGCATCTAGACGCCCAGTTGCAGACCCAGCCAATGACAACCACGTTGCGGCCCCTATGCCGGGTGTTATCGCCGCCGTACCAGTGACTGTTGGTCAGGAAGTTGCCGAAGGCGACCTGTTACTAACGATCGAGGCCATGAAAATGGAAACAGGTATCCATGCAGAAAAGGCTGGTACAATCAAAGCGATCCACGCACCAGCGGGCTCTCAAGTTGATGCCAAGGACTTGTTGATTGAGTTAGAAGGGTAACCTGAAAGCTACTCTGGAACACGCACTAGGGGCAATTTTTTGGCGATCCATCCGCCGCCCCTATTGTTGCCCATCATACCTTCGCTGACGTCAAAAACGTTGGTATAGCCTCTGCTTTCCAGCGCTTTAGCGACATAAGCCGAGCGTCCACCAACGGCACAGATCAACCCGACCGCTTTTGTTTTGTCACCTTGGGTTTCAGTCCAGAGCTTGGTCAAAAAGTCATCGTCGTGCATGCTAACCCGTTTGGCGTGCTGACCCCCGCCAGTTTGCGCCCATTCAGCTGGTCGACGAATATCCAGCAGAACCAGATCTTCGTTTGATGCCAACTGAAAGGCTTGCTCAACCGAAATTATCTCCGCGGCGTGGCTACCCGTGGCTGACATAAGCAACATCACAATCGAAAAACATACGTGTTTAACCCGTTGCATTTTAATACGCGGGCGGGAACTTGGCCCACCTGAAGTTTTGGCGTCCCAACCACAAACCAACATTGAACAGGCTGTTCATGTAGGACCTTGCAAAACGTTTATCCAGCGGTTCGTTGAAATTGTCCGGAATATAAACCAGATTAAAGTCTGCCTTGTCTCGTTGCGCCTGATTGTGAATGCGGTACAAATCACCAATACCCTGTGTGCGGGTTAGAATGCCCAAAGCTTTTGCCGAGACATCTGTCAAGCCACCGTCAGATTTTGCAAAGGTCGGGCTTAGCTTTCCGTTGCGAATAACCCACAACCGAAGGTTCGAGTTCAGGTGACGCTGATTGGGTCTTTGCGATTGGCTGATTGCCGCTGGGTAAGTAAAGACCTGACTAGACACCCCGCCATCCACATGAATTTCACGATAAGTCGCACCATCAACCGTCACCCGGAATTCGGACGGTGGAAAAACACCTGGAATGGCGGCAGAGGCGAGCAACACCTTGTGAAACAGCTCCAGCCTGTCAGGACGGTTAGACAAGGCGATTTCACCAATGTCCCATATGACCTGACGACCAGATTCAATGTTGGTTGTTCCGACTTGCAACCTGCGGCCGCGCATGTGCTGCAGGCCAATTTGGTTCAAAACCTCTAAAGGTGCGTAACGACGTATGACGCTTGCAAGCAGTTCGCTGTTGGCAACTCCTAGGCCGTTTCTGAGCGTACTGGCGATTTTCAGTTCACCGAACGTTTCCCAATTTTCGCCCGTGTAAACTTGCGCCATGTCCTTA
>JBMYWL010000115.1:0-5786 GCA_049607365.1 Alphaproteobacteria bacterium
AGCACTCAACACCCTTTTGTGTGTTGTAGCCTGTTTCACACTCAATAACCTTGGCCATTTCACCGCCAATGCCGCCGTCACGCTCGTTTACGAGTGTGAAGTAGTCAGCATAACCATCAGCAAACGGTGTGCCGTTCGCGCCGTATGGACCTGTGCGATATGAAAGTGACGGGAATACCAAATCGGCCAAAACCGGACCTGACATGGCAACTGCAGCCGTCGCAATTGCAGCTAATTTTAACAGTTTCATTTTTTAGTTCCTCCAGTGATTAAGTTCTTATTCTTAACTCGTGTGACCAAAACTTCGAATTTTGGCATTTAATACGGGAACGGCCACAAGCGCAGCTTCCCTTTAATGACGCGCCATAACTGCGCCAATCCGTGTGGTTCCAAAATCAGGAACAAAACAATCAAGCCACCAACAATGATGAATTCAAAGTGTGCGGCTATGTCTGTTGGCCAACCAAGGCTGCCAACCATAAGGTTTTTCAACAAAACCGGCATAAGGACCATGAACGCGGCACCCGCAAAGGAACCGAAGATTGAGCCCAAACCACCAATGATGACCATGAACAGTATCAGGAATGAAGCCGTAATGCCAAACACTTCGCCAACTTCGACCGCACCAAGGTAAACAGTGAACAGCAAAGCACCCGACACACCAACGTAAAATGACGACACAGCAAAGGCTGTCAACTTGGCCATCATCGGGTTCACGCCAATAATCTCTGCCGCAATGTCCATGTCACGAATTGCCATCCATTTACGGCCAGTGGCACCGCGGGTCAGGTTACGCGCGATGACCGCCATGACAAACACAAAACCCAAGCAGAACAAATAGGTCACGGCAGGTGACGTGTTGGGACCAGTTACCAAAAAGCCAAAAACCTCTCGCTCTGGCGCTGTAATTTGGCCAGATGCCGAGTAGTTGTAAAACCAAGCAACACGGTTAAACAGCCAAACCAGAAAGAACTGCGCCGCCAATGTCGCAACCGCAAGATAAAAACCCTTAATGCGCAGGGACGGCAAGCCAAACGCGGTGCCGACCAATGCGGTTATGAACCCAGCCATTAAAATGACGATGATTAGGTTAAGACCTGGGAACATGGTCATAAGCTTGTAGGACGCGTAAGCACCAACAGCCATGAAACCACCAGAGCCCAGCGACACCTGACCGCAAAAGCCCGTCAATATGTTCAAACCAATCGAAGCGATGGCGTAGATTAGGAACGGTAACAGAATGGCGTTTGCCCAATAGTCATTCACCAAAAACGGCACTACCAGAAACGCGATGCCCAAAATGACCCAATACCCCCAACGGTCAAACGCAATCGGGAAGGTTTGTTGGTCGGTTTTGTAAGAGGTCTTAAAATCCCCAGCTTCTCTATAAAACATGAGTTACACCCTCTCGATAATACGTTCGCCAAACAAACCCTGCGGTCTGAAGACGAGGAACAACAAAGCCAAAACGTAAGCGAACCAGTTTTCGGTAGCGCCACCAATCATGCCGCCAATCAAAAACTCGAACATTTTCTCGCCCACGCCGATGATCAAGCCACCGACAATCGCACCTGGAATTGAGGTAAATCCGCCCAGCATTAGAACCGGTAGTGCTTTCAACGCGATGAGTGACAGGGAGAACTGAACACCTGACTTCGACCCCCACATGATGCCCGCGACCAAAGCCACAAAACCGGCGATTGACCAAACGATCACCCAGATAGAACGAAGGGAGATGCCAACCGACAATGCGGCTTGGTGGTCATCCGCCACAGCACGAAGTGCACGACCCGTTTTGGTGTATTGGCTGAACAAAACGAGTGAGATAACCAGTACGGTTGCAATTGCTGTCGCCCACAAATCTAGTGAGTCTAAGAAAAATCCATAAAAATTCTCATCACCAAGCCAAGCCGTGTTTTCCTCTACCCAGAAATTGCCGCCTTGTGGCAAGCCAACATCAAGCTGTTTGATGTCGGAACCCCACATTAGGTCGCCAAAACCCTCCATGAAATAGGCTAGACCAATGGTCGCCATAAACAGAACGATTGGTTCTTGGTTAACCAGATGCTTCAAAACAACGCGTTCAACGATTATTGCGAACAAAATCATGACGCAGAACGTCAGAAGAATCGCCAAAATGGTTGGAACTTCCCACCCAAAGTGATGAACATGGGTGCCGAACATTGAATTTATCAAATGCGCAAAGGGAACTTGCCCCTTTTGAATGCCGACCAAGGTCATTGCCGCGAAAAGTGCCATGACGCCTTGTGCATAATTAAAAACGCCGGATGCTTTGTAAATCAGCACAAACCCGAGGGCCACAAGCGAGTACATGACGCCAGCCATTAACCCGTTCAAGAAAACCTCAACACCAAACAAGAATTCTGTAGACATGTTTTCTATTCCTTCCTGCTGCTTTAGCTACTTACGCCAAGATAGGCATCGATTACAGCTTGGTTTGACCGAACATCGTCCGGTGTGCCATCGCCAATTTTACGTCCGTAGTCCATAACCACTACGCGGTCTGCAATATCCATCACCACGCGCATATCGTGTTCAATCAGCGCGATTGTGGTGCCAAACTCGTCGTTCACGTCCAGAATAAAGCGGGACATGTCCTCTTTTTCTTCAACGTTCATGCCCGCCATTGGCTCGTCCAACAGCAAAAGCTCAGGCTCCGCGACCAGCGCCCTTCCCAACTCCACACGTTTTTGCATGCCATAAGGCAAGGAGCCGACAGGCGTTTTACGAATTGATTGAATTTCAAGAAAATCGATTACTTTTTCAACAATCTCGCGGTTTTCAAGTTCTTCTTTTTGCGCGCGACCCAACCATAGCGCCTGACTGAACAAACCCGTTTTCATGTGGGTCAAACGCCCCGTCATTATGTTGTCGAGCGTCGACATGCCCTTAAACAAGGCAATGTTCTGGAACGTTCTGGCGATGCCCTGATGGGCGATTTTGTGGGGCGGCATGGCGTTACGCTTCTTGCCCCGAAACATCAGATCGCCTTCTTGTGGATGGTAAAACCCGCTGATAACGTTCAACATTGAGGTTTTACCAGCCCCGTTCGGGCCGATGATCGCGCGAATTTCACCCTTTTTGACATTAAACGAAATGTCGTTGATCGCCACAACGCCACCAAAGCGAAGTGTTATGTTTTTTAGATCGAGCATTAACTCTTCAGACATGCTTAACCACCCTTCTTTTCAAAGGTTTTGGCTTCAAACAGCCCAACTTCAGCAGAGAAATCAAACTCCGTACCGTCTTCCAATTTAACTCGTGCGGTAAACGACACACGGTCTTTATCTTCATACAGAGCATTAATCAGCTCTTCGTAGCGTTCGCTGATAATCCTGCGTCGCACTTTCGCGGTTCGTGTTAATTCTCCGTCATCGGCATCCAGCAATTTGGGTAACAGCAAGAAGCGACTGATTTGAACATGTTGCATCATGGAGTCGGTGGAGAATTGCTTGTTAATTTGTTCGATGTGCTCGCCGATAAGCTCGGCAACCTTGGGGTTGTCAGACAGATCACCATAGCCAGTGTAGCCAATGTTGTTGCGCTCGGCCCAGTTGCCAACAGACTCAAGGTCAATGTTGATGAAGGCGGTTACCTTGTCACGACCATCACCATGCGCCACAACTTCCTTCACATTAGGGAAGAATTTTAATGCATTCTCGATGTATTTAGGTGGAAACAACTGCCCTGTAGACAACTTGCCAACATCCTTTGCACGGTCAATGATGTGCAAGTGACCCGTATCATCAAAGAAGCCAGCATCGCCAGACGCCATCCAGCCGTCTGCGCTTTTCTCCTCAACCGTTTTTTCCGGCATTTTGAAATATTCTTTAAAAACACCAGGGCTGCGGTAAAACAGCTCGCCCTTGTCATCCAGCTTTAGCTCGACACCTGGGTAAGGCGGCCCAACCGTGTCAGCGCGAACTTGTCCGTCCGGTTGACCCGTGATGAACACGCTGGCTTCCGTCGCACCGTAAAGTTGCTTCAAGTTGATGCCCATGGAACGGAAAAAGTCGAAAATTTCAGGACCAATTGATTCGCCCGCTGTGTAAGCAACGCGAATGCGCGACATGCCCAGCGTGTTTTTCAATGGCGCTAAGGTGGTCAAATTCGCCAATTGGTATTTCAGCTTGTCAACAAAACCAACGCTTTCACCGTCTATCAGTTTGTTGCCCACACGCTTGGCGGTTGCCAAAGACTTGTCAAACATCCACCTTTTTATGCGACCAGCGTCATCCATACGTACCATAACCGTGGTCAACAACTGCTCAAACACGCGTGGTGGCGCGAAATAGTATGTTGGTCCAAGCTCTCGCAAATCCGTTAAGACGGTTTCTGCGCTTTCAGGGCAATTGGTCGTAAAACCGCAAACATAAGCTTGGCAGTAAGAGAAAATGTGTTCCCCAACCCAAGCCATAGGCAAGTAGGCCAAAATATCGTCTTGGTCGCTGAGTGAGTCAAAGTCTGACGACATGGCCGAAGACCAAATAAGGTTGTCAAACGTCAGCACAACGCCTTTGGGCACGCCAGTTGTGCCAGATGTGTACAAAATAATCGCCGTGTCAGAGCCCGTACCCTTGGCAATCTCGCTTGAAACCAAATCCGGCGTTTTGGCGAGCAAAGCGTCGCCCTCCTCCTGTAATTTCTCATAAGAACTCAGGAAGGGCTGTTCATAGTGACGCATACCGCGCGGGTCATCATATGCCACGAATTTTAAGGCTGGTAATTGATCCCAAATTTCAAGTAGTTTATCCACCTGCTCTTGGTCTTCTGCGATAGCGAATTGAGCTTCTGAGTGCTCAATGACATAGGCCAGTTCGGACGCCACAGAATCTTGATAAACAGGAACTGGAATGCCGCCCAATGCTTGCGCAGCGGAAATGGCCATGTAAAGTTTAGGGCGGTTTGTGCCGACGATTATCAGCTTGTCGCCACGCTGAAACCCTCTGGCTTTCAAACCAGCGGCCAAACGGTCAACCATCTCCTTGGTTTTGCCCCAAGTCCACAATTGCCAAATGCCATATTCTTTTTCGCGGTAGGCCAAGCTGTCCGCACGCACAGCTTTGTGCTGTTCCAAAATTTTCGGGAATGTGTCAGGCAGGTTCGAAAAACGTGATGAAACTTTGTAGTTCGTGGTGTGAATATCCACACCAACTGCGCCATCAGGTGCAAAGCACACCTTATTTGTGACGTCGAACGTGTGGCACCACGCGCCATGGTTATTGACCCAGCTCGCCAACATATATACCTCCCAATCGTCGTCGCCTTATCTGACAGCTGACATTTATGAGACTATATGATAGGTTTGTGACTTTCGCAACACCAGAAAGAACAAGTTGTAAAAGTTTTTGTCAAATTTTTACAACTCATAAGGCTTGTGTCGCAATTAGCACAAAAGTGTTGGAAGCGAAGTTACCTACTCCGCGACTGAAGCGTCTTCCAGCTCTTTGCTAACCCTGTAGTGATCTGCCAAAGACTGTATTTCAATGAATATGCGACGAATATCAGGGTGCGCGGCCCTTATATCACGCTCCATCTCGCTGATCGTTGCTTCGACAGCCGCCGATGAAATGTCATCTTTAAAATCAACTGACAGGTTTAACAGCACGTCTTGCGGGCCAAAATGAACTGTCAAAACCTCGTTCACACCCAAAATCTCAGGGCGTTTCGCCAGATAGTCCTTAATCGCTTTGATAACTTTCGGGTCAGCGGCCTCGCCAATCAACAAGGCTTTTGACTCGTACGCCAGCAACATGGCGGTGATT
>JBMYWL010000116.1:0-5671 GCA_049607365.1 Alphaproteobacteria bacterium
TTCAAACGGTTCAAGTGCGATTTCTTGCGGCACCAAACCGATCAGTTTGCGCGCTTCGCGGTACTGAGAGCTGATATCGTGCCCACCAACAAATACCTTCCCTGAGCTTGGCGTGACCAACCCGCAAACAATAGAGATAAGGCTGGTTTTTCCAGCACCGTTGGGGCCGAGCAACGCTAGAATTTCACCGTCTTGAATTTGAAGGCTAACATCGTTCAAGGCCTGATGACCGTTTTCATAAACCTTGTTTAGGCCTTGAATATCAACAACAGCGCTCATTAGAAACGTCCGCCTTGTGTTGATGCAGTTGTCAGGGTTTCGCTCAAAATTTTGGCGTCAGCGCCGTAAGGCAATTTTTCTTGAGCCGCTGTGACTTTCGACAGGTTGAGTTCCGCGCTGATTATTTCAGCTCCATCACCCGCACGGGCCACGTCTTGCCCGTTCGGATCAACAATGCAACTACGCCCTAGGTAGGCGACATCGCCCTCTTTCCCCGCGTGGTTTGCATACACAACCCAAACACCATTTTCAAAAGCACGTGTTGGCACCATTTTTTCTGCGACAACCGGCCACGCAGCACCCAGCGCAGTCGCAACAATCAGAACATCAGCACCCGCTTTAACGGTTGCACGTGCAGCTTCCGGAAATTCCAGATCGTAGCAAATTAAAAGGCCAATTTTAACACCGTCCAACTCAAACGTGGTCAACTCTTTTCCAGCTTTAAAATAATCCCGCTCAAAACCCGGTGGCAACATGAGCTTGCGGTGTTTGGAGACAATTTTGCCTTGAGCGTTAACGCAAGCAACAGAATTATAAACTGAGCCCTTATCACTTTCCACAAAGCCATAAACAAAGGCTGTTTCTGTGGCGCGTGCCAACGCGGACATTTTCGCGTTTTTGGGACCAGTTATTGGTTCTGCCAACATCAGCAGATCACTGCCAACGTTGTATCCGGTCAAGAACAATTCTGGGCAAACGATTAAATCAACTTCTTGCCCTTCGACCGCTTTTTCCAAATCAGCGATACGCTTGTTGGGGGCAAAACCGCCCGCTGCACACTGATAAATGCCTATTTTCATGAAGAAAGTCCGCCTTAAGACCTGAGAAAAGAAGATTTTCCCCTGTTCTACTTCACCTAATCCAATCTGGATAGGTTTTTCGGCTTAATAAACAATTGTTCCGGTTACAACTTCAGACGATGGCTTCAACAAAATTATGTCCCCCGCTTCATTAGCGGCACCCATAATCAAAACCTCTGACATAAACCCAGCGACATTTCGGGGTGGCATGTTGACGGTACAAATAACCTGACGGCCCACGAGCTCGTCGATGGAATATGAGGTTATTTGCGCGCTTGACCACTTAAGGCCAAGATCTGCGAATTCTACCGCGACTTTATACGACGGGTTTCGTGCACGCGGAAACTCCTTAACTTCCACAATTCGACCAATCCTAAGGTCGAGTTTCGTGAAATCTTCATAGGTGATTTCTGGTTTTATTTCTGCCGTCGCCATACGCCTTACGCCTCTATATCTTGCTGTTTTTGGGCCTGATTTTGGACCTGTCTTTGAGCAGATAAGACTTCCAACATAGCACCCGTAATAATGAAGGTTGCACCACCAATTTCAAACCAACCAAATGGTTGGTCCAAGAACATGGCACTGGTGACAACACCCACCACAACTTCAAAAGTCAGGACAAAGCTTGCCATGGCAGGTGGTAGTTGTGTGACACCCCACAACGTAATGCACAACAAAGGAATGAAATAAATCAGCCCCAAACCCAAAGCCGACAAGCCGTTAACGAGCGTTAAAATTTCTGTTTGCGTATTTGAGAGTATCAACACCCCAACACCACCTGAAATAAGCGCGCCTGTAATGGTTGATATGGCCACAAGGGACAGCTCCGGTTTTTTAGCCTTGAACAAGGTCGCGGCACCGCCAGCCCAAAAAATTCCTGCAACTAAAGCCATCCAGTCGCCCAACGCGCCCAAGCCCTCCAAAGGCACTTCGCCACGGCAAATCAACACGATGCCAAACAAGGATGCAGCAATGGCAGCAGCCGAGCGGAGGTTAAGCTTCCGACCCATGAAAATGCATTCGATCGTGATGCTCCATACCGGCATTAGATAAAACAGCAGTATGGCGCGCACCACATCAGTAAATGCAAGGGATGCCCCCCACATGCCAACGCCTAAACCAGCCATTAAGCCACCAACAATCGCCATGTAAGAAATTGAAAATTTTGGCTTGGTAAACGCACTGAACAGAAACCAGACCAGCAAAAACGGAAAAGCACCAGCAGACAGGGAAAAGCCCGCAGCTGTGCCCACAAGACCCAGACTTTCGATAATTTTTATGGGAAGCCAATAAAGCCCCCACAAGCAAGAACCAAAAATAACAATGCCGATTGTCGAGTTACGGATCAATATTTCAAACTTTCGTTCCAACGCCCTTTTCGGGATCAATCACAGTTTTGACCATCTGGTCGATCTAACAATCGTTTGTCAATTCGAAAGGCATAATTCTCCGTCAAACCAAAGCACTTATTTTTGGAAAAAATATTCATCTTGTTTTACCCCAACGAGACCCTTAGTTTAGTTGAGAACAAATTAAAAAACCAAAGTAACAGGGTAGAAAAATGAAATACGGAATGGGTATCGCTGGCGTTGTTGTTGGCTTGATCGGTGGATATGTTGGTGGAAACGCCATCAACAGCGGAAATTTGCAAGATGCTTTAAAACAATCCAAGGACGGTTTCAGCAGCCAAATTGAAGCTTTGAAAGGCACGGCCTCTGACGCTGCTGCGGCAGCTGAAGGTCAAATCGCCGATTTATCTGCTAATGTCGCGAAATTAAAAGATGAAAACACGGCACTTGCAGACGCAAGCAGCGCGATCCAAGCGCAATTGGACGAAGCCAACGAAGCACGCAATGCCGTCACTGCCCAATTGGACAATCAGGTTTCAAAGCTTAGCTCTGAAAATGAAGGTCTTATTGCCTCATATAGCGACGCGACAGCGAAAATTGCTGAAATGGAAAGCTCATTCGAAGACCGAGTCACATCTGCCTTAGCTGACGTAAAAGCAAGTTCCGCGAACGCAATAAGCGAAGCGAATGCAGCGGCAGCCGCTACTGTTGCCGACGCAGAGGCAAAAGCAGAGGCAAAAGCAGCTGAAATGACAGCGCAAGCCGAAGCTGCAAAAGCGGAAAGTGAAGCCGCTATGGCAGCGGCCATGGAAACGGCGCAAGCTAAAGCAAATTCTGCGGTACAAATAGCCATGTCTGAAGGAGAAGCAAAGCTTGAAGCTGCGCAAGCTGAAATGGCAGCAAATCAGGCAAATGCCGCATCAGAACTTGCTGAAATGAAAGCGGCGGCAGCTGCTGAAATGGCGGAACTACAAGCAAAAAATGCTGAACTTATGAGCAATAACGAAGTGCTTTCAGTAGATTTGGCCGCGTCAAAAACTGAATTACAAGGTACAATTGCCACAGCTGCTGAGGCCAAAGCAAATTCAGAGCAACGCATTGCCCAGATGGTGAAAAATTACGCTGAACTTCAAGACAAATACAACGCGTCTCTACAAGAATAAGCAAGCAACAGCCTACAATTTACGATTATTTAGGGTGTGGACTCAATTCAGATCCTAGCCCCGCAGCCGATGCGGGGCTTTTTTTGAGCAATAGTGCAGGTGCAAAATTTGTTGCGAAATCGCGGCGAAATTGCGTTTAGATGCTAAATTTGACGGACTGATACGCATTCCGTTTCTCGTCTTGTAAGATGAGGCTTTGCAACATAATTAATATACATCAACTTTGTAGTATTAGGATATACACATGAAATACGGAATGGGAATTGTTGGCGTTGTTGTAGGCCTTGCTGGCGGTTATTTTGCTGGAAGCTCAACTGCGACTTCAAGCATGCAGGAAATGTTGGAAAGCACGAAAAGCACGTTTACCAGCCAGATCGAAGGCTTGACTTCAAGCGCTTCTGATGCCGCTGCATCTGCGAAAGACCAAATCGCGTCAATCAGTGCCGAAGTAACACGCCTGAATGCTGAAAACACAGGTTTGGCAGAAACAGCAAATGCAACGCAAATGAAATTGAACGAAGCCATGGCGAGTAGCGAAGCGATGACTGCTGAGCTAAACAACAAGATTGCTGGCGCTGAAGCAGACAAAATGGGTCTAACTTCTTCTCTTCAAGCGGCACAGTCTAAAGTAGCTGAGCTTATGGCTTCAAACGACGCTGCAACATCTATGATTGATGGTCTGAAAGCTGAAGCTGCAACTGCACAAGAAGCAGCTGCCGCTCAAATTGCTGAGCTACAAGCGAAACTTGACGCTGCTGCTCAGTAATATCTGACTATATTTCGGTGCTCTGAATGTACTCAGGGCACCAAAGTCATCAACACCGCAAGCTGGATGGTACCATGTCAAACTTGGCCTTAAAGCTTTGCGAGAAATGAGCCGAGTTTGCAAACCCTGTTGCCAAGGCAATTTCGGTAATCGACAAGGTCGATTGGGTTAATAAATTGCGCGCTATTTGTAGCCTTAGCCCCCGATAAAAAACCATGGTGCTTTGTCCCATTTTCTCGCTGAACAAACGGTTTAGTTGGCGCGGGCTTAAGTCACACAAGCTTGCCAAGTGCCCAAGTTCCAAAGGGTCGCCAATGTGGTTTTCCATCGCCTCTATCGCAGCGATCAGCGCGGGACTATGTGTGCCGTAACGCTCCACCAAGCCTGCCCTTTGTGGCCCGCCTGCAGGTCGTATTTCCGTGTGAAGAAACCAGTCACTGACCTTACGTGCAAAAGCCTCGCCGTGGTGTTCAGTAAACAGTGCGTGCATTAAATCTAAGGGTGCAACGCCACCCGCGCACGTCACACGATTTCGGTCGATGACATATAAATTTCGCTCAACAAGCAAAGATGGCGAGATTTCCATTAAGGCTGGTGCATGTTCCCAATGAACGGTCATGCGACGGCCTTCCATGACACCAGCGGCGGCCAATATCAACGGTCCACCCGAAACGCCGCCAAGAGTCACGCCTTTCCTGTCAAGTCGGCGTAACCATTGAAAGACACGTGGGTCCCTGAAACTCGTCGGGTCACCACCTGCAATGACAAGCAACATGTCAAAATCTTCTCGTCCACCCACATGTTCATTGCTTCGAACAAAAGCACCGGACGAACATACGGCTTCCTGACCATCGACGGCAATGTAAGAAATTTCATAAGCCGGTGGGTTGGTTAGCAAATTGGCAGCCCGTAAAGGCTCAACAATTGATGAATAAGACAGCAGCGCAAAATCATCGATCAACAACAAGCCGATACGATACGGGAATTTTGTTGGCAGACCACCGCCATTATTATTGGCACCGCCGTAAGAGATACTGTTGTCCATATGGGACAAAATGACGTCTGTTGATTGAAAGTCAAGTCAGACGCGATAGATCGATTATAAACTAGGGATTTCGCCCAATTCTTCAGACTAAATCTTCAGAAAGATGATTCATGCGCTATTCCGGTTTCAAAGTCCTTATGCAGGGTTTAACGGGTAACAAAGGCTGGAAACCTGTTTGGCGGGAACCCGAACCCAAAGCCGAATACGACATAGTGATTGTCGGTGCTGGCGGACATGGGCTGGCAACAGCTTATTATTTGGCCAAAGAA
>JBMYWL010000117.1:0-5567 GCA_049607365.1 Alphaproteobacteria bacterium
GAATTCACAGCAATTTGGCAGCAAGTTGAAGCTGACAAAGCTGCTGGTAAGCTTGAAGGCGACGACGCTGACAAGCCTGAAGACGAGCTTAAAGCTGAATACCGCAAAATCGCAGAACGTCGTGTGAAACTTGGTCTGTTGCTTTCTGAAGTTGGCAACAAAAACGAGATCGAGATCAACGAGCAAGATCTGACACAAGCGATCATTAAAGAAGCACGCAAGTACCCTGGTCAAGAACAGCAAGTTTTTGAATTCTTCACAAAGAACCGTGATGCGCAAATGAGCCTTCGCGCGCCGATCCTTGAAGACAAGGTTGTCGACTTCATCGTTGCCTTAGCGAAAACCAGCAAGAAAGAAATTTCTGTTGAAGACCTTGGCAAGCTTGTTGAAGAGATGGAAAAAGAAGACGCTTAATAATAAACGTTTTCTTTAGACTTGAAACAAAACATAGCTTGCCTACCTTAGGCAGGCTATTTTTGTTCGTGGCACTTCGATCCCTGCATTTGTTGCGGGGGCATTCAGACTTAGGTTTGAAAATTTTTTAAGTTACCAAAAAAGAAACCAGGGAAAACCTTATGTTCGCTAACCTAGACGCTTTTAACAATTCAATCGCTGGTTCTGCTCAAGCCCCCAATGCCAATCTGGTGCCAATGGTTGTTGAGCAAAGCAATCGGGGTGAGCGCGCGTTTGATATTTTCTCTCGTTTGTTGCGCGAGCGTATTATTTTTCTAACCGGCCCAATTGATGACGGTGTCGCAGCACTTGTGTGTGCGCAGCTGTTGTTTTTGGAAGCAGAGAACCCGAAAAAAGACATTTCGCTGTATATCAACTCACCGGGTGGTTTGGTGACCGCTGGTTTGGCCATGTACGACACCATGCAATACATCCGTCCTGAAGTATCCACCGTATGTATCGGTCAAGCTGCATCCGCTGGCTCATTGTTGTTGATGGCGGGCGCTGAAGGTAAGCGTTTTTCATTACCAAATTCAAAAATCATGATTCATCAGCCATCAGGCGGTTACTCTGGTCAGGCAACGGATTTTGAAATTCATGCCAAAGAAATCATCGCAACGCGTCGTCGTTTGAACGAGCTATATGTAAAGCATTGTGGCCAGACACTTGAAGAAGTTGAAAAAGGCATGGAGCGTGACAACTTCATGAGCGCGGATGAGGCCAAGAAGTTCGGTCTGATCGACAAGGTTATGGAAAGTCGTCCACAGCCAAGTGCTGACTAAAATTTTAGGCTCTAGGTTTGCCCCGTTCACAAGTTCGATCTACCCTGTCTTGTTAGGTCGATTGATTTTGATTGCGGGCAAGCTTAAAGCATGGCTAATAGGGTATAGTAGAATCGAGATTCTGGGGTTTCGATTCCTTTAAGTTGACACTCCGTCGACCACGACACAGAAGATTTAAGGTTAAGACCACATGAGTTCTGCCGAAGAAGGCGACAACAAATCAACGCTTTACTGTTCTTTTTGCGGAAAAAGCCAACACGAAGTTAAAAAACTTATCGCCGGACCAACGGTCTTTATTTGCGATGAGTGCGTTGAGTTGTGCATGGACATTATTCGCGAAGAAACCAAAACAGCTTTGGTTAAGTCAGGCGATGGTGTGCCAACCCCGAAAGAGATTTTCGGCGTGCTGGATGACTACGTCATTGGTCAAGCCCGTGCAAAGCGGGTTCTGTCCGTTGCGGTGCACAACCACTACAAACGTTTGGCCCACGCAGCTGATAACCCTGATGTGGAAGTTGCAAAATCAAACATCATGCTTATTGGCCCGACCGGTTGTGGTAAAACACTGTTGGCGCAAACGCTTGCACGCATTATTGACGTGCCGTTTACCATGGCAGATGCGACGACTTTGACAGAAGCTGGTTATGTTGGTGAAGATGTTGAAAACATCATCCTAAAACTTCTTCAGGCGTCAGATTATAACGTTGAACGTGCGCAACGCGGCATCGTTTACATTGACGAGATCGACAAGATCAGCCGTAAGTCTGACAATCCGTCGATTACACGCGATGTATCGGGCGAAGGCGTACAGCAAGCCTTGTTGAAAATTATGGAAGGTACAGTTGCCAGTGTTCCTCCACAAGGTGGTCGTAAGCACCCACAACAGGAATTTTTGCAGGTCGATACCTCTAACATTCTGTTTATTGTTGGTGGCGCGTTCGCAGGCTTGGACAAAGTTATTTCCCAACGTGGCAGTGGTGCTGGTCTGGGTTTTGGCGCTGATGTGAAAAGCCCTGAAGACCGCAAAATTGGCGACGTGTTGAAAGACGTTGAGCCAGAAGATTTGCAGTCTTACGGCCTTATTCCGGAATTCATTGGTCGCTTGCCTGTGTTAGCGACACTGGAAGACTTGGACGAAGATGCGTTGGTCAAAATTTTGACCGAACCAAAGAACGCACTTCTTAAGCAGTATCAGCGTCTGTTTGAAATGGAAGACGTTAAGCTTCGCTTTACTGACGATGCATTGGGTGAAGTGGCAAAGAAAGCCATTAAACGTAAAACTGGTGCTCGTGGTCTTCGATCTATCTTGGAAGCAATATTGCTTGATACCATGTTTGACCTACCAGGCCTCGACAGCGTTGACGAAGTTGTTGTGAATAACGAGGTTGCTGCCGGACGTGCAGAGCCTTTGTACACCTATGTTAAGCAAGAAGAGTTAGAAACTTCTGCTTAATACACTGATCTTTTGGGGCGTAGCAGCAAGGCCATGACCTTGGCTGTGCCCCTTGAAGAGACACGATCCAGTTACCACTTGTTACAAGAGCATCATCGCGGCAAAAGCCCGATTGAACCTTACAAGAAACACCGAAGCCGAGAAGGGCTATAAATGACTTCCTATCCCGTCCTGCCATTGCGTGACATTGTCGTATTTCCACACATGATCGTTCCTCTTTTCGTGGGCCGCGAAAAATCTGTGCGTGCTTTAGAGCAGGCCATGGAAAACGACAAAAAAATCCTGCTTGTGACGCAGAAATCAGCACAAGATGATGATCCGACACCAGCGGATATTTACGAAGTCGGCACGGTCGCAACAATTCTTCAGCTGTTGAAGTTACCAGACCAGACCGTGAAGGTTTTGGTTGAAGGTGAAACACGTGCAACTGTTGAGTCGTATTTGACCAACGAAGAATTTTTTGAAGCAGAAGCTTCGCCTTTGGAAGACACAGAACTGTCGACTGAAGACGACAAAGACCTGTCGGCTTTGATGCGTACGGTCACAAGCCAGTTCGAAGACTACATAAAGCTGAACAAGAAGATCCCTCCAGAAGTTTTGGTGACGATCAACCAGATCGAGGATCCGGCTAAGCTTGTTGATACCTTTGCCTCTCATTTGGCGATTAAGATCAACGAAAAGCAAGAGCTGCTCGAAACAACCTCTGTTGCAGCTCGTTTAGAGCGTGTGTTCGGCTTCATGGAAGGCGAGATGGGCGTTCTGAAGGTTGAGAAGAAGATTCGCAGTCGTGTTAAACGCCAAATGGAAAAAACACAGCGCGAGTATTATCTGAACGAGCAGATGAAAGCCATTCAGAAAGAGCTGGGTGAAACTGAAGACGGTCGTGATGAGCTGAGCGAATTGGAAGATTTGATCGCAGAGACAAATCTGACCGAAGACGCAAAAGAAAAAGCCGCTGCTGAAATGAAAAAGCTGCGCAACATGAGCCCCATGTCTGCTGAAGCTGCTGTTGTTCGCAATTACCTTGAATGGATTACTTCTATTCCTTGGTCTAAGCGCTCCAAGGTTAAAAAGAACCTGGATAAAGCCGAAGACGTATTGAACACAGACCACTATGGCTTGGAGAAAGTCAAAGAGCGTATCCTCGAGTATCTTGCAGTTCAAAACCGCATGAAGAAGCTCAAAGGACCGATCCTGTGTTTGGTTGGCCCACCGGGTGTTGGTAAAACATCTTTGGGTAAATCAATTGCCAAATCAACAGGTCGCAACTTTGTGCGCATGAGCCTTGGTGGTGTGCGCGACGAAAGTGAAATTCGTGGTCACCGTCGCACATACATTGGTTCTATGCCGGGCCGCATCGTGCAGGGCATGAAGAAAGCCAAAACATCAAACCCGTTGTTCTTGTTGGACGAAATCGACAAGTTGGGTGCTGATTGGCGTGGTGATCCATCTTCAGCATTGCTGGAGGTTTTGGACCCTGAGCAAAACAACACCTTCAACGACCATTACCTTGAAGTTGACTACGACCTGTCTGACGTCATGTTTGTGACGACTGCGAACTCCCTAAACATGCCGCAACCTTTGTTGGACCGCATGGAGATCATTCGCATTGGTGGTTATACGGAAGAAGAAAAGGTTGAGATTTGTAAGCGCCACTTGGTGCCAAAGCAAATCAAAGACAATGGCTTGAAAGCAGGCGAGTTGAAAATTGAAGACTCTGCTTTGTACGGCTTGGTGCGGTACTACACACGTGAAGCTGGCGTTCGTAATTTGGAGCGTGAAGTTTCCAAACTGTGTCGTAAAGCTGTGCGTAAACTTGACCGCGATAAAGTTAAATCTTTGGTGATTGATAAAGACAACCTGAAGGATTTTGCCGGTACCAAGAAATTCTCTTACGGCCTTGCTGATGAAACTGACCAAATTGGTGCGGTGACAGGCTTGGCATGGACGGAAGTCGGTGGAGAGATTTTGACAATCGAATCTGTTACTGTGCCTGGCCGTGGCCGTGTTACCACGACGGGTCAGTTGGGTGACGTGATGAAAGAATCTATCCAAGCGGCAGAATCTTACGTTAAGAGCCGTGCGACAGACTTTGGCATCAAGCCAACACTGTTCCACAAGAAAGACATTCACGTGCACGTTCCTGAAGGTGCGACCCCGAAAGATGGTCCATCTGCCGGTGTTGGCATGGTGACGTCAATCGTGTCAGTGCTAACGGGCATTCCTGTACGTAAAGACGTGGCGATGACGGGTGAAGTAACCCTGCGTGGTCGTGTGTTGGCCATCGGCGGTTTGAAAGAAAAACTGCTCGCGGCCCTACGTGGTGGCATAAAAGTCGCTTTGATTCCGGATGAGAACAAAAAAGACCTTGATGATCTTCCGGCAAAACTTCGTGAAGAGCTGGAAATTATTCCGGTTAAGTCAGTTGATGAAGTTTTGAAAATCGCCTTGTCACAAGAGTTGGTACCGATTGAGTTCGACGAGTCTGAGTTGGACGCTGTTTTGGCAGGGCAAAGCAAGGATTCAGGTTCTAATTTGACCGCACATTAGGCTTCAAAAGTTTGGCACCCCTCATGCATGATCATGTTGGGGGGCAGCCTTTCTTTTTTGGAGATGCGATTTATTGACTTTGGTGTTGCACGCAGCAAAGAAAGCATCTAATTATCTCCTCGTTCCAAACGTAGACGCCGTTGTCGCAGACTTCAGTAACAAAGGCCGGAACACCTCGTAAGAGGGCGATTAGCTCAGTTGGTAGAGCATCTCGTTTACACCGAGAGGGTCGGCAGTTCGAGCCTGTCATCGCCCACCATTTTCTATAAAGGTAAATACCACGTCTCTTAAAGACGATTGCCAGAAGAATAATGTGTAGTCACATGACA
>JBMYWL010000118.1:0-5564 GCA_049607365.1 Alphaproteobacteria bacterium
GCCAACACCTTTGTCCGGTATGAAGGATTTCGTTCAGTACGAAGTGCCAACCGATAAAGCTCTGGTTGTGGCACTGGACATGCATAAAACAGGCTCTGACGCAGGGGAATTTTGCCAAGAACGCTATGACTGGTTGGGATCTGTACTGAAGGCTAATTCACAAAAGCCCGCTATATTGTTTATGCACCACCACCCCATGCCGCTTGGCTTGCCAATGCAAGACACTGAGAACATGCAAAACGGTGAAGAGTTCTTGGAATTTGTTTCAAAACACAAAAATGTAAAACAACTGTGTATCGGGCATGTTCACAGGGCAATTACAGGCAATGTAAAAGGAATTCCTTTTGCGACCATGAAATCCGTTTTATATCAAGCCCCGGCCCCACAGCCAGCTTGGGACTGGGACACTTTCGCCCCAGCCATAGAAGCGCCAAACATTGGCGTTGTTACGGTGTCCGGGTCAGATGTGACCCTGCAATATCAACAGTTTTGCCCCTATGAGCTTGGCACCTAAATACTAAGCTCTAAGGAAGCATGAAACCGCGTATTGTGAAGTAAAACACGAATGCCATTAGGCCAGATGCTGGCACAGTGATAACCCAAGCTGTCACGATTTTGGTTACCAGTGAACGTTTCACAACTTCTTTTTTGTGCACTGAAACCAATTTCCGGCGATCTTTCTTAGCAAGTGATAAGCCAGCAAACTTACCCTTACGCAATTTTTTGATCAGTTTACCTTGGTTTGAAATGGCAGACGCTTCAAACTTGGCAATAAACCCTTTAACAGCTTCTTCATCGTCACCACGAATCCGATCACCAAGTTCTGCCAAAACGCGTTTTTGGTTGGCTTCTAAGTATTCTCTTAAAAACCCAACACCAAACACACCACCCACTGCGATGTGTGTCGAGCTGACAGGCAAACCGAGCTGAGAGGCAATAATGACCGTGATGGCTGCCGCCAATGCCACGCAGAACGCGCGCGTCTTATCAAGGTGAGTAATCTCTGACCCTACTGTTCTTATGAGCTTTGGTCCAAACAGTGCCAAACCAACAGCAATACCCAAAGCACCGACACCCATGACCCACAAAGGTATCGCAGCTTTAGCAGATACACCACCACTTGCGAGCGCATCGTTAATGGCTGCCAATGGACCGACGGCATTTGCAACATCGTTGGCACCGTGGGCGAAACTTAATAAAGCAGCTGCGAAGATAAGCGGAGTTGCGAAAAGATAATTCACACTTTCACGCTCGTTGGGCAGCGCTTGTGCCTTTTTGGCTATTCTTGGCTTCACAACCAAGAAGACCAAAATCGCAGCACCCAGCCCGATAAGTGTTGCTGTTAAGAAGTCGACAGGAAAAACCTTTTTCAACCCTTTAATGGCTAGGTAAGTGGCAAAAGCCCAAGCCATAATGGCGATCAGATATGGCACAACTTTCTTCGCAGCATCAATCACGTTTTCACGGTCAGCAACCAATCGTAAGATAGTGTAGAGGAAGATCGCCGCGATAGCACCACCCATGACAGGAGAAATAACCCAGCTCATGGCGATTTTGCCCAACACGCTCCAGTTTGCCACGCCCAAACCACCAGCGGCAATACCAGCGCCCAAAACACCACCAACAATCGAGTGGGTTGTTGAAACGGGGGCACCCAAATATGTCGCGATATTCAACCAAACAGCGCCAGCGAGTAAGGCCGCCAACATCAACCAGATAAATGCTGCATCATCCCCAACCAACTCTGGATCGATAATGGAACTTTTGACGGTTCCCACAACATCTCCACCTGCGATGACTGCACCACCAAATTCAAACACTGCGGCAAGAACAATGGCGGCACCCATGGTCATAGCACCAGAACCAACCGCGGGACCAACATTGTTGGCAACATCGTTAGCACCAATGTTCATCGCCATGTAGCCACCAACTACAGCTGCAATAAGCAGGAAGGCACCACCGTTAATCGAGGTGCCAAAGAAGGTATGCATTGCGACAAAAACCAACAGCAAAAAACCAGCTGCCAGTACTAATTTAAAATAATTCGCAGACTTATCTGACATTGCGTTTCCTTTAATTAAATCGGCACAAAAGAGATTGGTTCGGGTCGAAAGTGCATCTAATGCTTCAGCGAACTTGCAACTCCTTAGGTGCTCAAGGGCGTAAATACTCGGGATTCTCGACTGACCAGAGATTAAATTAGAAATGCTCGCATTCTCAAAACGCAATTCTCAACAGCCCCCAAATCAGGGCGTTGGGCCACAACGGAAATGAACTATAAGGTTCAACAGAAATTCCGTCACAACAGCTGAGGCCAAAATCAATGAGCAAACAACCCAATTTGACAGAAGCCTTACACTTACGATCAGATGAAAAATGCGAGTTATGCGGAGCTACAGATGAACTTACTAAATATTTGGTGCCTGAAAGCGCGAGCTCGACGGTGGATGAACATGTTTTGTGCTGCGATACCTGCACAAAAGAAATAAATTCCACCAAACCAAACGCCGATCACTGGACTTGTCTAACCGATAGCATGTGGAGTGTTGTGCCCGCTGTACAGGTTATGGCGTGGCGTTTGCTAAATCGACATGGTTCTGAAAGCTGGGCAACAGATGCCTTGGATATGCTTTACTTGGAAGACGACGTACAGAACTGGGCCAACAAGGGGTTGAGTTCTGGTTCAGATGATCAAGACAGCTTGGACCTTAAACACGTGGACTCGAACGGCACCCAGTTAGAAGCTGGCGACACGGTGGTTCTCATCAAAGACCTGAACGTCAAAGGTGCTGGCTTTACAGCCAAGCGTGGTACGGCGGTTCGCAACATTTCCGTGTCACCAACCAACGCCAGCCACATTGAAGGCAGGGTCAACGGCCAGCAAATTGTTATACTGACCGAGTTCGTGAAGAAGTCTTAAGCTTCAACCGCTCCTTTAACGACAACCAACAGATCATCTGCCTTCACCTGAGTACCGGTTTCAAAGCCTATTTCTGTGACTTCGCCGTCTATTTCTGCACAAAGTTCGTGTTGCATTTTCATGGCTTCAAGCACAGCGACCTTGTCACCAGCCGCAACAGCATCCCCCACTTCAACGCAAACTTCCAACAATAACCCGTGCATTGGCGCCCTGACCTCTCCACCACTGGCCAAGTTCGCAAGCGCACTTGCGGCATGAATTTGTGAAAGCTCGTGTTGCTTGTCGTCCAAGGCCATGAAAATCAGGTCGCCCAACTTCTCAAAAGCAACGAGCTTTTGTAACTCACCGTCAACACGCCAGCTTCTGTTGTTTCGCAACACGAGATGCTTGCAATCACCCACGTGAACTAAAACACCACCATTTGCTTTCGGGTTTAATTGAATGTTGTGCGTTCCCGGTCCTTCAGCCAACTTCAAGTGTGTTGTCAATCGTCCTTGACTGGACCATCCAATAAGCGCGTCACTTACACCCAAAGACTGTGCCTTTGCGTCAGCGACAGATTTTTCGAACACCAACGCAGCTGCCAAAGCCAAAGCTTGTGTGCTCATGCTTTTCTTTGCAAAATCCTCATCCGAAAATTCTTGCTCAATAAAAGCGGTGGTTGCTTCCCCATCTATGAACGCTTGACGTTCCAGCACCTCAATCAAGAAATCCCGGTTGTTCGGCACGCCAAACAACACTGTCTTTTTCAACGCATCAATCAACCTCAAGCGCGCTTCGTCACGATCAACACCATAAGCAATGATCTTCGCAAGCATAGGGTCATAAAACGGGGAAACACTTTGGTTGGTTACAACACCTGCATCTATACGAATGCCATCCCCAACAGCTTCTTGCCACAAAGCAACATGACCTGAGGCTGGCAAGAAACCGTTTGTCGGGTCTTCGGCGTATAAGCGAACTTCCATCGCGTGCCCGCTCAAGGTCACATCTGCCTGATCAAAGCCCAGCGGTTGTCCGGCAGCTACACTTAACTGCAACGCAACCAAGTCCATATCCGTCACCAACTCGGTCACGGGGTGTTCAACCTGCAGCCTTGTGTTCATTTCCAGAAAGTAGAACGCTCCAGATTCGTCGAGTAAAAACTCCACCGTTCCCGCACCTTCATAACCGATTGATTTGGCGGCATCGACAGCGGCTTCACCCATCTTCATACGAAGGGCCGGCGTCATAACAGGACACGGGGCTTCCTCCACCACCTTTTGGTGACGACGCTGGACTGAGCAATCGCGCTCCGCCAAATGAACCGTGTTACCTTGACGATCAGCAAACACCTGAACCTCTACATGGCGTGGGCGAATGATTGCTTTTTCAAGGATTAGCTCGCCATTTCCAAAGGCGTTTTCAGCTTCTGAACGGGCCATTTGGATGCCGTTTTCCAGCGTATCTGCGGTTTGAACCAACCGCATGCCGCGACCACCGCCACCAGCTGCTGCTTTCACCATCAACGGAAAACCAATCGATTGAGCCTTTTCTACCAACACATCCAGCGATTGGTCTTCGCCTTCATACCCCGGTACGCACGGAACTTTGGCGGCCAACATGCGACGCTTCGCAGCGGCCTTGTTACCCATAAGCTCAATTGCTTCAGCGGATGGACCAATGAACACCAACCCAGCCTGTTCACAAGCTTGGGCGAACGCCGCACTTTCTGACAAAAACCCATAGCCCGGGTGAATTGCTTCAGCACCGGTTTGCTTCGCTGCATCAAGAATTTTGTCTATTGATAAATAAGAATCGCCCACAGGCCCTTCACCGATACACACAGCTTCATCCGCAAATTTCGTGTGCAAAGCCTGTGCGTCGGCTTGAGTGTAAACCGCAACAATGCGCATGCCTTGCTGTCGCGCGGTTCTCATAACGCGCATGGCAATTTCGCCACGGTTCGCGACCAACACTGAAGTAAACGGCGTGTGATTTTTTGTCATGTGACCCAGTTCATTTGAAATGTTTGAACCATTTTGCACTCAGCCGATTTTAACATCAAGCCTTCGAACAAAAAGTTCCTGCTCTTACCAGTTTATATGTGAATATATTGTATCTTCAGCTTGGCCGTGTCAAAGTCATCGCCATGACAAACACCAATCAGAATAACACAGCGATCGACAAAGCGTACGCCGCACAAACCAAGCAAATTGGCACTGAAATTGGGGTGTCGGACTGGGTGCGTATTGACCAAAACATGATCGATAAATTTGCAGACGTTACGATGGACCCACAGTTCATTCACACCGACCCCGTACGTGCAGCAACGGAATCCCCTTTTGGCGGCACAATCGCCCATGGCTTCCTGACCCTGTCACTTGCAAGCAAGTTTGTCATGGACACTTTTGAGGATTTACCAGGCCAAACCATGAGCCTGAATTACGGTTTCGACAAAATACGTTTTTTGACACCCGTTAAATGCGACAGTCAAATTCGGGCACGCTTCGTCTTAAACGCGGTAACAAAAAAATCTGATACTCAACTGTTAAAAGAAATGGCGATGACCATCGACATTAAAAATACGGATGACCAAATTTCAGAGAAACCAGCTTTGGTCGCGACTTGGTTATGGATGATGGTTTTCAACACATAGATATTA
>JBMYWL010000119.1:0-5534 GCA_049607365.1 Alphaproteobacteria bacterium
TTGGTGTGTGGCGTGGAAATGCAACGACACTGAAACTATCAGACAAAAAATATGAGGCCGCGGCCATTTTGCTGCAGGAACAAAAAAGCGGCCCTATAAGAGCCGCCCTAGTATTGGATTGACCAGCGTTGGATTAACGGGTGTTGGATTAGGTTGTCGTGTAAGCCGGATGAGACAATTAGGCGTCGATCATGGCGTCTTGCATTTTTGACCGCGCTTCAGCTTCAGACTTAGCAGCTTGCTTTTTCATCTCGGCTTCCCAAGACTGTTTTTTACGATAAATCGTAGAAGCTGAAATGCCCAGCATGGCCGCAGCTTTTGGAATGTTACCACGACACGAATCAATCGCCGCTAAAATGGCGCGCTTCTCGGTTTCCCAAAGCGGTTGAATTACAACAGGCTCAGCATGCGGACTTGCGTGCCCGTTCTGTTGCCCGTGTGGTGCTTGCCCGTGTTGTGTTTGACCGCCCATATGGTTGGAATAACCACCATTTGAGAAGTGGCTGTTGTCAAACCGGTCTTGTGCCAAATGGTCAGAGCCATTTGTAGCCCTGTTGAACTGATCAGAGAAGGCACCAGACAAATTGTCATTAAACTGGCCCGCGAACTGGCCACCTAAGTGAGTGCTGGCTAGGTGAGTGTTAGCCAGATGCGAAGGTGCGTCTTGTCCTTCAAAGCCGTTATTACCCGAAGCAACCGAGGTACCACCGAAGGCGGCAATGCGATTGATTTGGTCCGGACGGTTGGCTTGATCTGCCAGCGGTGTATAGGAATTCTGCGGCAGGGAGGTTGCAGGGTTTTGTCGCTGAACTGGTGGCATTTGCGGCTGAGTGTGCACGCCCATAGACGCCAAGCTGCTGGAAGGCAGGGAGTCTGTGTTTAGCGGTGGTGGCAGCATGGAGACTTCGACAGCCTGACCCTGATTTAACACAACCGTGTTTCGAATGACGTTTTGCAGCTGGCGAACGTTACCAGGCCAAGGGTAGGTTGATAGTCTATCAACTGCCTCTGGTGAAAATTCAGCGAAGTCTTTTTCCTCTTCAGAGGCAAAAGTTTTCAGGAATTTCGTTGCGATTGCAATGACATCCCCTTGACGATCGCGTAGAGCTGGCAAAGGAATAGGAATAACGTGCAAACGGTAATACAGGTCTTCGCGGAAACGTCCGGCACCAATTTCAACCAATGGGTCACGGTTGGTCGCACACACGAAGCGAATGTTGACCTTTTCCATTTTACCGCTACCGACCTTGTTAAAGGTTTCGGTTTGAATGAAACGAAGCAGTTTGGACTGCAAATGCAGGTCCATTTCGCAAATCTCGTCGAGGAACAGTGTGCCACCGTTGGCGCGGGTTGCCGCACCGTCATGATCAGACACAGCACCTGTAAAGGCACCTTTAATGTGGCCAAAAATCTCTGATTCCATCAGGTCTTTTGGAATTGCCGCACAGTTCAAAACAACGAATGGCTTCGCACGACGGTTGCTAAGCTTGTGAATGGCTTCAGCTGCAACCTCTTTACCCGTACCAGACTCGCCCGTAATGAAACAGGTAGCGCGGGAGTTAGCTGAAGACTCGATCATTTTGTACACAACCTGCATCGGTTGAGACGCGCCGATAAAGCCTTCGAAATCTGCGTGGAACTTAACTTCCCGCTTTTTAACCTTAACGGACACCTTGTGACGACTTAGCGCAGATGACAGGGTTTGAACCAAACGTTCGCGGTTAAAAGGCTTCACCAAGAAGTCATAAGCACCCGAGCGCATGGTCTCGACAGCCGTGTTGATCGACCCGTGTGCGGTAATCATAATCGTTGCAACCGAAAGCTCTCGGTTGTTGATTTCACGTAGAACGTCAGTGCCCATCATGTCCGGCAAGCGTATGTCCAGCAACATGGCGTCTGGAGCGTCGGTATCCAGAATGTCGATTGCTTCGCGACCTGAAGAAACATGGGTTACGCGAACGTTCTGATCTTTCAAATACTCTGTATAGAGCAAAGCAAGTGAACGTTCATCCTCGACCAAAACGACGTGAGCAGGTGTATTAGTGGACATATACAACTTTCCGAAACAGCTTATATGGCGCTGCTGAATTAAATTCTTTTGTCTAAAAATCTGAATAGTGGTGGCTTAAGAATTGGCTTCCTTCAAAAATTTGAAGTTCCCCCCAAAGCACGGCCATCACCAGAGTTAAAAGAAGTATAACGAATCGAAGGCAAATCCACAAGCAATCGAGTCGAATTATGCGATGCAGACTCGGAATTTATGCTGTGAAGCTGCAAATTCAGGCGCAAAACGCAACATATGGTGTTGTTTACAGCCAACATACAACATATTGCACCACTTGAAATTGGCATGAAATCGATTTAAGACACAAGTCAACGGAACAAAAATAGAACATAAGCTTGGAACGTAGGTGTCTATATGAGTCAGAATTTGAAAATGAACTTCAAATTACCCTGTTTTTCAACCGCGGGTGAGGGCGTGTCATTAAGTGACTTGTTACCGTCAAAGGCTGATGACGCCGGAAGTGTTCGCGACACGCAAATTGCAGATGGCATAAGGCGCGGTGTTTCGACTTTTGTGTCAAAAGGGCTGGGGGCGGTTAGTCTTGCCGAGTTTTCTCTGGCCAATGATCGGCGGGCTGACCTTATGGTCTTACTACCGGATGGGAGTTTTTGGCTGATCGAAATTAAGTCGAGCCGTCAGGATTTTCTGTCAGATTCCAAATGGCAATCCTACCTTGAATACTGTGATTGGTATTCGTTTGCGGTGTCGCCGGAATTTCCGATTGAGTTGTTGCCAGATGATGAAGGGTTAATTCTGGCAGATGCTTTCGGGGCAGAGGTCATGCGACCAGCCCAAAGTCGGAAAATGTCTGCGGCCAGACGTAAGGCGGTTACAACGCGCTTTGCACGAACCGCCGCCAAACGGCTGGAGCATTTGACCTTAAAAGGTGGGAATAGCGATTAATCTTGCCCGCCTAACCTCTCTCTAGACACATGGCAACGCCCATTCCACCGCCGATACAAAGGGTTGCCAATCCGCGTGAAACTTGTTGTTTTTGCATCTCGTGGACAAGGGTTACCAACACACGTGCGCCTGACGCGCCAATGGGGTGACCAAGGGCGATTGCACCGCCATTCACGTTCACAATTGCGGGGTCAAGCTCCAACGCTTTCATAACGGCAAGGGATTGTGCGGCAAATGCTTCGTTTGATTCAACCAAGTCCAGATCTGACACAGACCATCCGGCTTTGCTGAGTGCTTTCTGGGACGCGGGAATTGGCCCCGTGCCCATCAAAGAAGGTTCAACGCCAGCCGTGGCCCAAGATTTGATCCAGGCAAGCGGTTTTAAGTTGTGTTGGTTCACAAAGTCTTCACTTGAAACCATTAAGGCAGCAGCGCCATCGTTCAAACCGCTGGCATTTCCAGCCGTGACAGTACCGTCTTTTTCAAACGCTGCCCTTAAGCGCGATAAGCTCTCGGCAGAGGCGTCATCGCGAATGTACTCGTCTTGATCAACGATTGTCTCGCTTCTGCGGCTGCGCACGGTTACGGGGCAAATCTCATCAACAAACTTGCCGTTTGCCCGCGCAGCACTCGCTTTTTGTTGGGAAGCTAGGGCGAAGGCGTCCTGCGCTTCACGCGATATGTCATAAGCCTTTGCAACATTTTCTGCTGTCACACCCATGTGGTATGATTCAAAGGCACACCAAAGGCCGTCCTTAATCATGGTGTCGACCATGGAAAGGTCACCCATTTTCTGACCCGCTCTAAGACGTGCTGTGTGTGCCGAAAGGCTCATGGATTCCTGACCACCTGCGATGATCATTTCAGCATCACCGGCTATGATTGATTGAGCTGCCATAGCAACAGCCCTTAAACCCGAACCACAAACCTGATTTATGCAGATGCTTGGCACTGGGTGAGCGATGCCAGCGGCCATGGCGGCCTGACGCGCGGTGTTCTGCCCTTGTCCGGCAGACAAGACATGTCCCATAATAACATCATCAACAGCTCCCGCTGCTTGATCAGCGCTTAAGCCGGATTTGCTCAAAACACTTCTAATGGCAGTAGCACCCAGCTCACTGGCTTCGACGCTGGACAAGCTTCCTTGAAAACTTCCAATTGGGGTGCGGCTTGCAGCAATAATGGCTACTGGTTTCATGTTGTGACTTTCTGAATTAGGACGATAAAAGCTTGGGTTTTCCAAAGTAATACCCTTGCAAAGCATCAACCCCAAGGGAAATCATTTTGTCTGCAACAGATTGGTCTTCTATGCCTTCAGCAATGGTTTGAATGCCTTGCGCTTTTGCAAATTCAAGTGTTTTTTCCAACAGCACCTGGTTCGATGCACCAAGGGTGGCAAACACTTTGTCCAGCTTGATGATATCTATATCCAGCTTGTTCAAATCATCCCAAAGGGTTGCGCCAGAACCAAAGTCATCCAAGGCTATTTTTAGGTCCAGTTTTCGCGCAAACGAGATGAAGTTGGCAACAGCGTCTGGCTCTTCCGGAATTGCCGTTTCTGTAATTTCAATAATAAGTCTTTTGCGTATCGATGCCGTAACTTCGTCTTCCAGAAAAGCTTGGATCGGCGTGTTTCCAAGGGACAAGCGCGAAATATTGACGGACATGTGAAGGTCGGGATTGTTGGACAAATGCACGCAGGTGCCTTTAATGGCGAACAAATCCAGTGCTGGAACAATTCCGGCTTTTTCTGCAAACGGAATGAGCGCGCTGGCGGAATGAACTTCGCCTGCTGGACACTTGTAGCGAATGAGACACTCTTGATGGATCAGCGCGCCGTCAGCTGCGGAAATTACGGGTTGAGATACAAGAAAAAAATTATTTTCGCTCAGGTCTTTAAAAACCCGCTGGTTTACAGCAGTCAAGGCTTGGGCGTCAGCAAACTGTTCACCCATTTCCGAAATTACATCAATAAAAGATGGTATGCTTGAAACCGCTCAAACCCCTTTGCTTAAGAACCTTATAAGTTGAGGGTTAGTCATATGCATGAAGTTGATTAAAGTACAGCCTTTACTATTGTTAATATTAGGGTGTTTGGCACACACCGGTAATTACTCTGCATCTAAATGATGTTGTGCTCTGGCCCGTATGGGAAACCAGTAATGTTGGTTGCTGTGTCGTCTTCAATCACCAGAATGTCATGCTCACGGTAACCACCCGCACCAGCTTGGCCTTCAGGTATGGTCACCATAGGTTCCATGGAGACAACCATGCCCGGTTTTTTCATCCAGGCGTACAGGATGTCTACAAGTCCGTTTGTCTTCGGACTTACAAAATACCTTTGTGCAGCGACGCCATCGCTGCAGGTAATACCAACTGCTGTTGGTGATTGCTAAGTAAATTGATTTTGTTTCGGGGGCAAGTGGATTTTGACTCAACGATATACAGGATAGGTTGCGCAAAGATTTGCCACGGCTTCTTTACAGCGCTTAACTGTACTATCAACTTGCCCTGTAACCTCGGCCTCGACCAAATCGGCAATAATCTGACCCAAGATGACAAACTC
>JBMYWL010000120.1:0-5529 GCA_049607365.1 Alphaproteobacteria bacterium
GTCATCAGAATTTTTCTGGTGGTTATGTTCTTGCCGCTGTTCATGAAGTTTTATGCTGGAGCAGATTTGTCGGCAAGCGCGCTTAGAACAGCCTCCATCACAGATTTGACCGTTCAGAATGTCATCGTTTTGGCAGCGATTGCGGCTGTTGGCTATTATTTTGGTAAGTTGGTCAAGCTGCCAGCCCCTGTATTGACTGGGCCGATGATTGTATCTGCCATCATTCACATCACGGGCCTACATACATCAGTTCAACCATGGGAGCCAATTGCAATCGCCCAGTGGATTTTGGGTTCCATAGTGGGTTGCCGATTTGCCGATGTTGACAGGGCTTTTTTGAAAAGTGGCATGATCGACGGATTTGTATCGGTGGTTATCATGATGCTAATTTCGTTTGCGTTTGCTGGTGCGTTGCACATGTTTGCAGGCTTGAACCTTATGGGCACTTTGTTGGCTTATGCACCCGGTGGTTTTGTGGAGATGGCGTTGGTTGCCTTGGCAACGGGCATGGATGTGGCCGTTGTCAGTGTTCATCACCTAAGCCGAATATTGTGGATTACAATTCCTGGGCCAATTTTGTTTCGATATTTCCGCGAGAAACAAAAGTCATAGCCTTCTTCATGTTACTTGAGTAATTTGCTATACTGAGCAAAAAGGTGGTTTTTAATGAAAAAATTGGATGGCAAAGTCTGTTTGGTGACGGGGGCGGCAAAAGGAATTGGCGCTGCTATCGCGACAGCCTACAAAAACGAAGGCGCTAATGTCGTTTTGACCGACATTGACCAAGCGACAGGAGAGAAACTGGCGAAGGAATTGAATTGTCAGTTTGTCAGGTTGGATGTTGCAAATGAAAATGATTGGAAACAAGTGGCAGACTTGTATCCTGAAATTGATGTCTTGGTTAACAATGCTGGCGTGACAGGTTTCGAAAAAGGTCTTGTTGCGCATGACCCTGAGCACGCATCACTAAAAGATTGGCAATCTGTTCATTCGGTAAATCTTGATGGCACATTTCTTGGTTGCCGTTACGCAATTGGTGCGATGCGAAAAACAGGCTCTGGTTCCATTATTAATATCTCATCCCGTTCGGGGTTGGTCGGAATTCCCGCTGCAGCTGCATATGCATCGTCGAAAGCGGCAATTCGAAACCACACAAAGACGGTGGCACTGTGGTGTGCTCAGGAAGGTTTGAATATTCGGTGTAATTCAATTCATCCGGCGGCCATATTAACACCCATGTGGGAACCCATGCTCGGAAACGGCGAAGACAGAGATGAACGTATGGCCGCGTTTGTTAAGGATACGCCTTTGCAACGTTTCGGTCAGCCAAGCGAAGTCGCAGCGGTTGCAGTTTTGCTGGCCTCTGACGAGGCGACCTATATAACGGGTACAGAAATAAACATAGATGGTGGACTTTTAGCTGGTTCGGCTGCCAGTCCGTCGCAAGACTAACAAGGAAGATTGAACATGGATTTCGCCTTAACAGAAGAACAGCAATCAATCTTTGAAATGGCGGCTGATTTCGGTCGAGAGAAGCTGGCACCAAATGCGCTTGTCTGGGACGAAGAAAGACGCATGCCACGTGAAGTTCTGCAAGAAATGGCGCAGTTGGGCATGGCCGCGATTTATGTGTCGCCTGAGCAAGGTGGTACAGGATTGTCTCGCTTAGACGCAACGTTGATTTTTGAAGGCCTGTCAATGGGTTGCCCGACAATGGCGTCTTTTATGTCGATACATAACATGTGCGCGTGGATGATCGACAGTTTCGGCTCAGATGAACAAAAACAAAAGTATTTGCCCAAAATGGTGACCATGGAAACCATATGCTCATATTGTTTGACGGAACCGGGTTCGGGTTCAGATTCATCAGCATTAAAAACATCTGCGGTTAAGCAGGGCGACAATTATCAAATCAACGGAAACAAGGCGTTTATTTCCGGCGGTGGGTACTCCGACATGTATTTGACGATGATCCGTACGGGTGAAGATGGTCCCAAAGGCATTTCAGCGGTTTTAATTCACAACGATGCCGAGGGTTTGTCGTTTGGCGCAAATGAACGTAAAATGGGTTGGAACGCCCAACCAACGGCTCAGGTTAATTTTGACAACTGCATCGTGCCAACCGCGAATTTGCTGGGCGAAGAAGGTAAAGGTTTTTCTTATGCCATGAAAGGTTTGGACGGCGGGCGATTGAACATTGCAGCCTCTGCTCTTGGTGCTGCCCAATCTGCTCTGGACAAAACCATGACTTATATGTCTGAGCGCAAGGCATTTGGAAAATCGATCGATCAGTTTCAGGCACTGCGTTTTAAGCTCGCGGACATGGAAACAGAACTTCAGGCTGCGCGTGTGTTTCTGCGTCAGGCAGCTTGGAAACTGGACCAAAAAAGTGCAGACGCGACCAAGTACTGCGCCATGGCTAAACGCTTCGTGACAGACGTGGCATTCAAAGTTGCGAACGAGGCGTTGCAGCTTCATGGTGGCTACGGTTATTTGCAAGATTATGGTATAGAGAAGATTGTGCGAGATTTGCGGGTGCATCAAATTCTTGAAGGCACCAACGAAATTATGCGGCTAATCATTTCACGTGAGATGTTAAAAAAGGCTTAAACCGCATTTCGTAAATTGCGATTGTACAATGCCCCCTTACGTGATCAAAAGGGGGCATGCCATTTATCCACCACCACACAAAAAGCGACGGACGTAACCTCTGGCTGTTTAGTCAACAGGAACGTGAGTATATTTTCACCAACGACCTTCCGCCATTGGCGCAGGCCGCAACGCCGGAGAAGCGTTGGCACCCGCTGCGCGAAGAATACGTATTCTTCAATCCGGGGCGAAACAACCGAACGCTAAATCCACCACCTGAATACAATCCTTTGGCACCGGTTCAAATAGACGGGTTTCCAGGTGAAATTCCGGTGACAGATTTTGAAATCGCCGTTTTTGACAATCGTTGGCCAAGCTTGTCTATGCCAGTGGAAGATCTGGAAGATGGCCATACTCGATCTGTTGGCAAATGTGAGGTTGTGGTCTACTCGACCCAAGATCATGGAAGTTTGGCTGATTTTTCTAAAGATCATCTTGTCATGCTGCTGGATGTTTGGTCAGAGCGCTATGAAGATTTAATTTCCAACCCTAATATTTCTTTCGTTATGCCGTTTGAAAACAGGGGGCAGGGCGTGGGTGTAACTTTGCCACATCCGCACGGTCAAATTTATGCGTTTGAAGACACCCCACGTGTTATCCAACGTCAGTGTGATGGAAACCAAAAGTCCAAATACTTTGAAGGCTTATTAGCAAACCCGGACCCCAAATTTGTCGTGGCCGAAAACGACAATGCATTGGTTTATTGCCCTGAATTCGGGCGTTATCCATTTGAAACATGGGTTTTGCCAAGGGAGCTGGTTTCATCACCAAAGTACCTCTCCAAGGCTCAAAAACAAGATTTCGCAGCGCTGCTGAAAGAGCATGTTGCCAGACTTGATAAGCTTTTTGGCGAACCAATGGACTATGTCATGTGGGTATCGTTCCCACCCAAAGAATTCAAAGACAGCTGGCCATTTCACATACAGTTCTGGCCGATGAAAAGGGGGGCAGGAAAAGTCAAACAGCTGGCCTCTGTCGAGCAAATTACACAGTTGTTTATGTGCGATATTTTACCTGAGGCGGCGGCACAATCTTTAAGAGAAGTTGTTCTATGACCAATAATTCAGCGCCTGCCGAAGCCTTTGGCGGGTTAAACTTGATCGGTGATTACACGGAAGTTGCTGAAGGGTTCGTGCTTTCAGCTAAGGTGCCATTGCAAATGTCGGTGTCGGTCGAGCTTACAGACAGCGGTGAACTGGTTGGTGCCACATCCATTATGCCATCTAAAAAGACGCGTGGTTTGAACACTGATAAGGATGGCTCGTGGACCGACTATATAATTGGGTGTGTGCGAGAAATTGAAAAGCTTGACCATAAAATTTCAGGCTTGAACGTTGCGGTACAGTCAGATGTTCCAATGGGCATTGGTTTGGGTTCTTCCTCTGCATTGACAGTTGCAACGCTAAAAGCACTTAGAGCATCTTTGAACCTTGGCATGAGCGATATGGACATTGTTCGCTTAAGCCAAAAGGTTGAAACTGAATTCATGCAACGTGAAAGTGGATTGATTGAACCCTTGACCGCATCCATGCAAGCCCAAGAAGACGCTTTGTTTTTTGATGCGCGCACGTTGGAAACAAAAACGGTCTCTTTGATGGATACGCACAGTATAGCTGTGATAAATACGGGCGAAAAAAGCCAAGCTATGACCCACGAAATCGAAGGGCGGATCGAAGCTTTTTCTCGTGCCGCTGAAGCATTTGGCATTGACGCTCTACGAGATGCTGACATGGGTATGGTGTTACAGCTGGAGGGTCTGGACGGTGACCGCGCCAGACACGTTGTTCGTGAAAATGAATTGGTTTTAGATGCAACCCAAGCTCTGGAAGACGGGGACGTCGAGTTTTTCGGTGAGCTTCTGACCGAAAGCCATTTCAGTAAATCCAAAGACTTAAAAGTATCAACGCCAAAAATCGATCACATGGTTCAGGTACTAAACGACAACGGAGCGTTAGGCTGTAAACTTGCAGGGCGCGGATTTGGCGGTTGCATTTTGGCGTTGGTTGAAAACGGACTTGAAACCAAAATGTTGGCCGGTGCTAAAGCGGTTGATGAGAAGGCAAGCTTGATCACTTGTTTATAAGACAGTATCTGTATGTTGAGGTTGGTGTCTAATTTTTTTGATGAGGGCGGCCTTTATGCCATTACTGATTGTTGTAGTTATTCTGTTGGTTTGCGGCCTGCTGTATGTAAATAACTCACGCAAACCTAAATGTCGGTGGCGGCGTACCGAAAAGCCAGGTAGCGAAAATTTATCTGAGTACGTTTGTAGAACCTGTGGTGTTTCGGCATATGGTGGCTCCCAAAATCCACCGAATGTGTGCAAGAGAAGCTTCAGAAGCTCGGGACTATAAATTGCTTTCCTCGTGAAATTCAACTTAGTCACCCTAAAGCAAATGGATTTGACTTAATTTATACTCTGGTGTTAGCCTGAACATAAGGAAAAATGAAATACGCTAAATTAGGTTTCAGAATTGGAGGTTAATATGAGTTCAAGATCAAAATTCATCAACTTGTCGACGGTGTTCATGTTGTTGTGTATTCCGTCATTTACCCACGCCCAATCTGACGACAATGCCTTTGCCTTAGAAATTTTTCAGCAAGCAGTTGCCGATGATTCATGCGAAATGTATCAAATCGTCATAGACGATTACCCGGAAACAACTGCCGCTAAGCTTGCTAAAATTAAGCTCAGAACCTGTGGTGGCGCAGCCGTGGTTGAGCCGGAACCTGAACCAGAAGATCCGCCGATTGATGAACCCGCACCAGGTGACCCTGGGTTTGAACACCTTGATGATGAAAACAGACTGTCATGCAATGGGTTCTGGAATGGTGCGCGCTGCATAAAAAACCGCAGAGAGTTGGTTCGAAACCTACAGC
>JBMYWL010000121.1:0-5525 GCA_049607365.1 Alphaproteobacteria bacterium
CCAACAACAATGTGCAGCCTTTGGCATAAACCGCCCGCAGTCTGTGCCGTTTGACAAGATAGATCACACAATTTTTGTCTATTTCCTAAACCAGCTAACAACATATAGCATCCCCCGCAACATTAGCGTTGTTTTTTAACAACACCTTGTTATAGCGTCGGTCAGAAGATCTGAAAAGATAGCTGCGGTTATAGTCTATATTTTTTTCATGAATATTAGGCTGGTTTTTCTCGGTTTATTCGCGATTTCTTACTGTTCAGAAGGACGCATTTGGCAAACACGCGCCCTTCTGTTTATACAGTGATTTTATGCTGCTTTGTCAACCGCACCGAACCGACCATAAAAACTCTGGTTCTTCTCAGCCATTTCACGCAGCAAGGCTGGGCACGCAAAACGATCACCAAAGGCATCGGTCAGTTGATTGCAACGCTCAGAAGCATAGGCAGAACCCAGAATATCAAGCCAGCTTAGTGGTCCGCCAGTCCACGGTGCAAATCCCCATCCGAGTATCGCTCCCACGTCTCCTTCACGAATGTCCATCAACACACCCTCTTCCAAAGCACGTACAGCTTCAAGCGCCTGAGCAAACATTAAGCGGTGCTGCACATCGATCAAATCAGGTTGAGTTTCCGCAACTGGGTATTTTGCCGTTAAACCATCCCAATACGCCAAACGTTTACCCGCGTCATCATAAGCAAAGAAACCAGCCTTTGCTTTACGACCCAAGCGCCCTTCTCCTTCCATCCAGAACAGCACTTCATCTACCGCGTGATCAGCATAGGCATCGCCCATTGCTGCTTTGGTCGCACGCGCAATTTTTGCACCAAGGTCAATTGAAGTTTCATCAACAAGTTGGATCGGTCCAACCGGAAAACCCATCATTCTTGCAGCGTTATCGATCAAGGACGGTGAAACACCTTCAGCAACCATCCGCACGCTTTCGTTGATGTATGGAATGATACAGCGATTTGCATAAAAGAAACGAGCGTCATTCACAACGATTGGTGTTTTACGGATCTGGCGAACGTAATCAAGCGCCTTTGCAACTGCGCGGTCGCCAGTCTTTTTGCCACGTATAATTTCCACCAACGCCATTTTCTCAACGGGGCTGAAGAAGTGAATACCAATAAACTGATCTACACGACTGGATGCTTTGGCCAGCTCTGTAATCGGCAATGTTGAGGTGTTCGAAGCGAAAATACAGTCATCCGGAATAACCGCTTCAACTGCAGCTGTCACAACAGCTTTAATCTTTGGGTCTTCAAATACAGCTTCAATGATCAAGTCTGCGTCTGACAACGCTGAGTAATCAGTGGTCGCTGTAATACGATCCAAGAGCTGCTGCTTCTTTTCTTCGGTTGCTTTACCACGCTCAATGCCCTTGTCCATATAGCTCGCGCTGTAGGCTTTGCCACGATCCGCGTTGTCTTGAGACTGGTCGATCAACACAACTTCCATTCCTGCCTGAGCAGAAACAAGCGCGATACCAGCACCCATCATGCCGGCACCCAGTACACCAACCTTCTTAACAGATTGGTCTTCAATGCCAGCTGGACGTACGGCACCTTTTTCAAGAGCACCTTTGTTGATAAATAGGCTACGAATCATCGCGGAAGATGAAGGGTTCATAACGATATTGGTAAACCAACGCGCTTCAACTTTCAGTGCTGTGTCAAAGGGGACCAACGCACCTTCATAAATGGCACTTAACATTGCTTTAGCAGCCGGAAACGCCCCCTTTGTTTTTCCATGTACAAACGCCGAAGCACCAACAAAAGTCGAAAATCCAGCTGGAGTATAAGGCGTGCCACCTGGCATTTTGTAGCCTTTTTTGTCCCACGGCTTGACGATGTCTTCATCTGTTGTGTTCAAAACATATTCACGGGCTTCAGCCATTGGGTCGTCGCTGACCACGTCGATTATTCCAACGCTTTGTGCCTTGGCTGGTGCGACAGTTTTACCTTCAAACAAATAGGTAGATGCTGCCATTAAACCCAGTTTACGAACCATACGCGTTGTACCACCCGCACCCGGGAAAATTCCCACCAATACCTCAGGAAGGCCAATTTTAGCTTTTTGGTTATTTGCAGCGAATATCCGGTGTGTCGCCAGAGGGATTTCCAAACCAATACCGAGCGCTGTGCCAGGCAAAACAGAAACGATTGGTTTACCGCCCTTAAGTGTCTTTGGATCCATTCCAGCACGTTCGATCTTGCGTAAAATACTATGCATTTGCATGATACCATCGAAAATGCCTGCTGCTGGATCAGCGCCAGGAGCGTTACGCAGATCCGCGAGTACGTTCAGATCCATTCCAGCAGCGAAATCTTTTTTGCCGGAGGTGATAATCGCACCTTTGATGCCGTCATCAGCGATTACAGTGTCGACGTGCATGTCGAGCGTTTTCAGGGAGTTGAAATTTAGAACATTCATGGATTTGCCTGCGCAATCCCATGTAATCACTGCAACGCCATCAGCTTCGATGTTTAATGTAAAATCGGTCATTTTATTAATCCTTACACGCGTTCGATTATTGTAGCAGCGCCCATTCCGGAGCCTATACACAAGGTCGCGAGACCGGTTTGACGGTCAGAACGTTCCATTTCGTCTAACAATGTGCCCAAAATCATGGCACCAGTTGCACCAAGAGGGTGTCCCATTGCAATTGAACCACCGTTAACGTTTACACGTTCATGATCTACATCAAAAGCCTGTTCAAAGCGCATGACCACTGAAGCAAAGGCTTCATTCACCTCGAACAGATCAATATCTGCAATCTCCATACCTGCTTCACTCAGGATTTTTTGTGTTACTGGGACTGGACCAGTAAGCATGATGGTCGGATCTGTTCCAATCTTTGCAGTGGCTTTGATGCGCGCACGTGGCGTAAGACCAAAGCGTTCACCAAACTCTTTATCACCTATCAACACCGCAGCTGCTCCATCAACGACACCAGAGCTATTTCCAGCATGGTGAATGTGGTTTATCCGCTCAAGATGTGGGTATTTCATCAATGCAATCGCATCAAAACCAGGCATCACTTCGCCTTGCTCTTTAAAAGATGGTTTAAGGCTTCCAAGCGCTTGCATGTCTGTGCTGGGGCGCATGTATTCATCATAATCCAGAATTGTAAGACCGTTAACATCTTTCACTGGCACAATGGATCTTGCGAAACGCTTATCATCCCAAGCTGCTTTCGCACGTCGCTGACTTTCAACGGCCATTCCATCAGCCATATCGCGCGTAAATCCATATTCAGTCGCGATAATGTCAGAGGAAATTCCTTGCGGAACGAAATAATTATCGAAGGTAAAACTTGGATCCACCGCAAGAGCACCGCCGTCAGACATCATGGGCACACGGCTCATGCTTTCTACTCCGCCTGCGATATATCCGTGACCCGCACCACCCGCGACTTGGTTTGAAGCTAGGTTTACAGCTTCCAGTCCACTTGCACAAAACCGGTTAATTGCAAGTCCGGGAATAGACTCATCAAGCTCTGAATGTAAAACCGCGGTCCGCGCCAAACATGCGCCCTGCTCACCGACTTGGCTAACATTTCCCAAAATAACATCTTCAACCGCGTAACCATTCAATTCATTGCGCGACTTAACGGCGTTCAAGACAGTTGTTGCAAGGTTAAGTGCGCTTACTTCATGCAAAGCACCATCTTTGCGGCCTTTGCCACGCGGTGTTCGCACAGCGTCATAAATAAATACGTCTTTCACTTAGTTTTCTCCTTGATAAAGCGCAATTCACTCAGGTTTCAAATATCAAAACATTCAAAACCAAATCTCAAGAGACTTCTCATACGAAATCTCATCATAAGCAGCTCTTCTAAACCGAGATTCGGATAAATACTCGTGCTATTTATTCTGCCCACCAACCCGAGGTTGCTAAACCCACTTTTCATAATCACTTACAAGCAAATGCAGCGGCGCTTCATCTTCTTCAATGTCAGCAAAACGACCTATTGGATCAACAAATACGTTATCAGTTAGATCATTGTTCACCGTAGAGACTTCCCCAATCAAAACGTCTCCGCCCTCGCCCCAGAATTCATGCCAATTACCTGGCATTAAGGTTACGCTTTCACCTGGATTAAGAAGCAGTACATCTCCAGCCTTCAGAATGCGTTGAACGCCATCTGTTTCGACTGGAACGTCCTTATTGGGGGCAAGGTATCCTGCATCATCAGACTCAAATAACTTTAGTGCCAGCTTCGCGCCACCTCGATTTATGATGTCTTCAGCTTTCAGAATATGTCGGTGCATCGGAGAAATTTGATCTTGCCGAGAGATCATGATTTTTTCGGCATAGCACATGCCGCCCCCACTCTGTAAATCGCTTAAGCGTCCATTTCGAGCGGTAAACAAGAACAGTCCCAGATTTTCAAAATCTCCCTGCCCATAGTCCGTGATATCCCATCCCAATCGAGCAGACAAAATCTGAGGATTTTGTTGTATCAATTTCACCAACTCTTCTGGCTTTAAATAGGCCAACGGTGGCAGCTTAAACCCAAAAGATTGTATAAACTCATCGGCTTGGCGCATAATTAGGTTAATGGCTGAACGTTTCATGTCTTTGTCCAATCGGGTGCTAGTTGCTAAAATCTATCCCACATTTAATAAGTTTTTTTCATTGCCGCCATAAAAACAAACCTACATTGTGGCCAATTGAGCACCGAGTTATTTGCTTCGCTTTTTTTGACCATCTTTAGATTTGGGCTTTATCTTTTTTGACAAACGTGTGGAAAGAAGGTCCCCCGAACGCGTGGCAATAGAATAGCCAAATGTTGCAAAGGAAGAATTTACATATTTAAGTATACGTAGACACTCTTGATGCAGCCTACTCGTTTCAAAACTCTCATTATTGCCCGCTCGCAACCTTGCCAAGTGTTTCTCTTGAAGCTTTCGTTCAGCTTTATACACCTTTTCTTTGGCTCGGAACAATTGGCGTGCCGCATCTGGTGCACCATTCATAAGAACACTTAAGGCCAATTGAACGTTACCCAACACCCGCTCGTGGAAATTCTGAATGTCCGACAAGCCATCATCTGAGAACATCAGTTGACCTGCGTGCAGTTGCCTTGCCAAATCAACCAAGCTGGTTCCGACCGCGTCCGCAGCCGTTTCAACTGAGTAAGCGATATTAGCAAGTTCACTTGATCGTTGTTTCTCTGATTTGTCCAATTGCTTATGGTCTAGTTGAGCCAGAAACCGCTTTATGCCTTCATGTAACTCTTGAACGCGAACAGTTGAATTGCCTATCGCTTCAGCTGTCTCATCGTCCCAATCATCAAACAGTGCAATAACTGATCGTAACGCTGTTTCAGTCTCTTCACCCATTTTCAATACTTCACGGGTTACACAGGTTAGCGCTAAGGACGGTTGATCAAGTGTTGATGTGTCCAATGCCGAGGTTTGTAAGACCTTGTCTTTGGCGCCAGATCGGTCAGACATCACCCATTCTGTTATTAAAGCGATCCACTTCAGCAATGGAAGGCTAACCAATGCCAAAACCAA
>JBMYWL010000122.1:0-5427 GCA_049607365.1 Alphaproteobacteria bacterium
TTTTGACAGAGTCCGGTCCAACTGACAGCTGGACGCAGGCAACCTTTAGCGTGCTCACGTTTACAAACACAGCAGGTCGTCAAGTTTGCCCTGACGGTCCAGTTCCGCCAGTTTAGAGCTGTCGCCTATATAAGCGCCGTCAGCGAAAACCTGTGGTACTGTGGTTTTGCCTTTGGTTCGGGCGACCATCTGCTCTTTGTTTGCAGCGTCCGCCCAAATGTCGATGCGCTCATACTCTAAACCCTTGCTTTGCAGTATGGTTTCAACGCGTGCGCAAAACCCACAAAAGTCTCGGTAGTAAAGTTCAATTTTTTTGGCCATGTCATATTCTTTAGTTAAAGGTCGAACTCTTCGTCTTCATACATGGCATTGCGAAGGGACTTTGCCAAGACCAAGCACGACACTTCTGCAGCGCCCGCACGTTTCAGTACCTTCGCACAGGTGTTCAGTGTAGCACCTGATGCCGTCACGTCATCAACCACCAAAACACGGCGACCCTGAACCAAGTCTTTGTAGGCAGGGACCACAGCGATTGCCTTGCTAAGGTTTTTGTATCTGTTGGCAGCCGATGAACGCCCTTGTGGTTTTGTGCGTTTGACACGGCGTAACAAGTCCAGCTGTAAGCTTGCGGGCGTGCCATCAAAATCAAGACAATTCGCCAATAAAGCAGCTTGGTTGTACCCCCGCTTCCATAAGCGTGACCAATGCAAGGGCACAGGTGCCACAAGGTCTGTGTTTGCCAGTAACTCGGCCGCTGTGCGTTGCAGGTGTGGTTGAAACAGATTGACCAGCCCGTCCTGACCAAAGCGCTTGAAGGCCAACACCAGTGGGCGAACGCTGGGGGAATACACCAGGGGCGCACGCAGCCTGTCAAACGCCGGTTCACGGTCAAGACAATCACCACACATCAAAGGGCCAGCATAACCCGTTGGGGCGGCAGGTAAAGCTTCTGCACAACAATCGCAAAATGGCGGTAGATGCTGCTCCAGCTTTGGCCAGCAGGCATCACACAGGCGATGCAGTGCCATAGCGGGTTCATTGCACATGGGGCAATGTGGCGGGTAAAGCAAATCAGCCACTTTGCTGGAAGTGCTGGTCAGATTAAACCGTGCCTTTATAGTCCCAAACATGGTCACAGCATTTCAACCCCAGTCACAACCCCAGTCACAACCCTTGTCTCCTCCACAAGTCTTTAACCGCAATCTGGTTCGGCTGCATCGCGACCGCGCTGCGCGGATGATCAGCAATGGAACATCTGACGATTTTTTGTATGTCGAACTCGCCAATAGGTTGAACGATTGCTTGGAAGACGTCAAACGTTCTTTCCCGCGTGTGCTGGACCTCGGGTGTCGGGCTGGCACCTTATGGCCGTTGGTAAAACAGCGCTGTGGACAAGATTTGTACCTGCAAGCTGACCCGAGTGCGGCCATGGTATCGCTCGCGCGTCAAAACGGTAACCCAAGCTTTGTGGTCGAAGAAGAAGCACTTGCGATTGGCGATGAACAGTTTGACCTGATACTTTGCGGCGGTGGATTGCATTGGGTTAACGATTTACCCGGCACCCTGATGCAAATTCGCAAAGCCTTAAAGCCCGATGGCCTGTTTTTGGGTGTGTGCATTTCGGGTGCGACCTTGGCAGATGCAGAGCATGTCATGTTGCAAACTGAAACTGACTTGTCCGGTGGTGTTTCCCCACGCTTTTCCCCATCGTTTGACCTGAAAGAGGCAACAGGATTACTTCAACGTGCGGGCTTCGCTTTACCTGTGGGGGATTTACAGACCCTGACTGTTGACCACTCCCACCCCTTCAAATTGATGCAAGACTTGCGCGCCATGGGTGAAACCAACGCCCACACGGGTCAACTAAAACACTTTTCCCCGCGCAACCTGCTGCCCACCTTCGCGTCGAACTTTATGGACAGTCAAAACGAAAATGGTCGCATAGCCACAAATTTTGATCTAATGTTTTTGTCAGGTTGGGCGCCTCATGCTTCCCAACAACAGGCACCAAAGCCAGATACATCAAAGTTTGACTTTTCACTGACCTAAACCACGCCGACCTGAAACCTTAAGAAAACGGAGTCCTGAAAATGGATCTTGGAATCCGAAACAAAAAAGCAATCGTTTGTGCAGCCTCCAAAGGTTTGGGGCGTGCTTGCGCCATCAGCTTGGCCCGCGAAGGGGTTCAGGTCACCATTTGTGCACGTACGGAAGCAACCCTGATTGAAACCGCAGCGGAGATCAAACAGATCTCTGGCATGGACGTTGCCTATGTTGCGTGTGACATTAACACGGCCGAAGGTCGTGACGCGGTTTTGGCAGCATGCCCAGAGCCTGACATTTTGGTCAATAATGCGGGTGGCCCACCCCCGGGGGATTTCCGCAACTGGGACGAAGGTGACTGGCAATCTGCACTTATCGCCAACATGGTCTCACCCATTCTGCTGATCAAGGCTGTTGTTGACGGCATGATTGCCCGTGAATTCGGCCGCATCGTGAACATAACGTCTGCATCGGTCAAAAACCCTATTCCAACGCTGGGCTTATCGAACGGCGCACGTGCTGGCTTAACTGGATTTTTGGGCGGTTTGTCCCGTCAAACGGTGAAACACAACGTCACGATCAACAACGTATTGCCCGGACCATTTGCAACCGATCGCTTGTTCAGCACCACCAAAGCCGTCGCAAAAGCCCAAGGCATATCCTACGACGAAGCATATGCCGCACGCGCCAAAACCAACCCGTCAGGCCGCTTTGGTTACCCTGAAGAATTTGGCGAAGCTTGCGCCTTCTTCTGTGGCGTTCACGCGGGGTACATCACTGGTCAGAACCTTGTTCTGGATGGTGGTGATTACAAGGGTACACTTTAGGGGGGTACGCTTTAGGCTTTTACTGAATATTTTTCGATCCCCGTACTTGATACGGGGTCCATTTTGATTACTGAATTTAGAATAGCCCCCGTATCAAGCACGGGGATCTTGAAGCCATTCCCCAAGTTCGTTGTGGATCGTGTTGTGCTTGCTTTGCCATAAGCCGCGGTCCAGCGACTCTTGCAGACGTTTGACAATGTCAGCGAAAGCATCCGGATTTTCTTGTTGAAGGAATGACCGCACGTTGTCGTCCTGCACATAGGCCTTAAACACAGCGTCGAAGTGATGACTTGCCACGGCAGATGTGCTGGCGGCAAAACCGAACAGATAATCAACCGTTGCCGACATTTCAAACGCCCCTTTGTAGCCGTGGCGCATGACGCCTTCGATCCATTTGGGGTTGGTCACGCGGGAGCGCATAACACGCGCAATTTCCATTTCAAGACTGCGAACTTGCGGGCTTTCAGGTCTGGAGTTGTCCCCGTGGTAAACTGGTACGTCTTGACCCTGTTCGTTCCACACAGCTGACGATAAACCACCCATGAACTGGTAATAATCGTCAGAGTCCAGAATATCGTGCTCGCGGTTGTCTTGGTTGTGGACAATTGCCTGTGTTCGGCCCAACAACTTCTTGAAGTGGTCGGCTTGGCTGGTTCCCTGACTACCATGGCCATAGGCGAAAGCCGACCACGCCATATAGGCCTGACCCAGCTCTTCACGCTGGTCCCAACCACCCTCATCGATCAACGCTTGAAGGCCAGCACCATAAGATTCAGGTTTTGAACCAAAGACGCGGTGGCCAGCAAGCACACGTGCTTGGGTTTCGCTCATGCCTTGCTCAGACATAAGGCTTTGTGTGTCATTGGTAAATTCAGCCGCCAAGGGGTTCAGGTTTGCGGGCTCATCAAGCGCTGCCACAGCACGAATAGCGGAATCCATCAAGTCGATCTGTGCAGGGAAAGCATCACGAAAGAAACCCGACACACGTATGGTCACATCAACACGTGGTCGACCTAACACGGACTGGGGCATGACCTCAAAGCCTGTAACACGGCCAGATGTCAGGTCCCACTGGGGTTGAACACCCAATAAGGCCAAGACCTGCGCAATGTCATCACCACCCGTACGCATGTTGGCTGTTCCCCACATGGATATGGCCAAGCGCCGCAGATGGTCACCATGTTCCTGCGCGTGTAGATTTAAAAGCTGGTTTGCCGACTGCCAACCCAATCGCCACGCCGCTGCTGTTGGTAGGGCGCGGCTGTCGATTGAGTAAAAGTTTCGACCCGTTGGCAGAACGTCCAAACGACCGCGTGTTGGCGCGCCAGATGGTCCGGGTGCAACGTACTCACCTTGCAAAGCTTTCAGGAAGTTTGCGACCTCGTCCGTGCCGCAACGCTCGACCAGTTGGCCCAAGTCATTACGCACCCAGTTGAAGTGCCCGGCCATCTGTTCGCTTGGTGCGGATACCTTTTCGTCCAGCAAAGCAATCGCCATAAGCTCAAGGCGTTCGACCGTGTCACCATATGTTCGCCAAGGGTCGGGTGAAAGCGCGTTCAGCGCGTCCGGTTTTGCACCCTGCCACACAGCACCATAGTCGCAAGCCAGTGGATCAAAACCCAAGTCATAAGCATCAACCAGCACCTTCAGAAAAGATGGCTTTTGACCTTGCGGTAATCTTGCCAACGCCAACAACAAGTCACGCTTTTGTTCGCCCGATGGTGCCAACCCGTAAATGTGTAAGCCGTCGCGAATTTGCAGCTCTTTTAACTCGCACAAATGGGCATCAAGCGTTGCCAAGGCTTCATCGCTTTGCTTGCTGGTGTCGATGCCCAAGTCCTTGTCCAAACCAAGGCTGGCGAGCAGATCAAAGATGTTGCGCTTAAGCGGCTTTAAACGTCGGGGGTCAAGTGTGGAGGCTTCAAAGTATTCGTCAATCAAGCGTTCTAACTCAGCCAAATCGCCGTAGGTCTCGGCGCGGGTCAGGGGCGGCGTCAGGTGGTCCAACACAAGTGCTTGGTTGCGTCGCTTGGCCTGTGTGCCCTCGCCCGGGTCATTGACAATAAACGGATAAATGTTTGGGGTCGGACCAAACACCGCGTCGGGGAAACAGTTTTCACTCAACGCCAATGCCTTACCCGGCAACCACTCCAAGTTTCCGTGCTTACCAAAGTGTGTCACGGCGTGCGCATCAAAGGCACCACGTATCCACGCGTAGAACGCCAAGTACCCGTGGGGTGGCACAAGGTCGGGGTCATGGTAAGACCCTTCAGGGTCGATGTTGTAACCCCGTGTTGGCTGAATGCCGATGGCCACGTTCCCAAAGCGATGCAAAGCCAACTGAAAGGCATCGTTAGACACAAACGGATCATCTTCCGGTTTTCCCCAACGCTCCCTAACCTTTGCTGTCAACGCCTCTGGCAACTTGGAGAACCAGTCGTTGTAAGCATCTAGGCTCAGCACCTCACCACCTGCGCGATTTGGTTCCAGCTCATTCGTTGGACCTGCGAGTAATGTGTCGACCAACGCACGACCGTCGAGCGGTACAGCACCAACG
>JBMYWL010000123.1:0-5415 GCA_049607365.1 Alphaproteobacteria bacterium
GAGCGTCAATCACCCAACGTTTTCCGCATGAAGCTTTTGGGTGCTGAGGTTGTGCCGGTCACATCTGGCCGTGGCACACTGAAAGACGCCATGAATGAAGCCCTGCGCGATTGGGTTTCAAATGTAGATGACACCTTCTACATCATCGGGACAGCCGCTGGCCCACACCCCTACCCCGCCATGGTTCGTGACTTCCAGTCTGTCATTGGTGAAGAAACCAAAAGCCAAATGATGGAACGCGAAGGCCGCTTGCCCGACAGTTTGGTTGCTTGCATTGGTGGCGGGTCAAACGCCATTGGTCTTTTCCATCCTTTCCTTGATGACAAGGACGTGAAAATCATCGGTGTTGAAGCTGGTGGACTTGGTGTGGATACTGTCGACAAACACGCCGCGTCCCTAACCGGTGGACGCCCAGGTGTGTTGCACGGCAACCGCACGTATTTGCTGCAAGATGACGACGGACAAATCATCGAAGGGCACTCAATCTCTGCTGGTCTTGACTACCCCGGCATTGGTCCGGAACACTCGTGGTTGAACGACATAGGCCGCGTTGAATATGTGTCTGTAACAGACAGTGAAGCGCTTGATGCTTTCCAACTGCTGTGCCGCTTGGAAGGTATTATTCCAGCACTGGAGCCTAGCCACGCTTTGGCACACGTTGCCAAGGTCGCGGGTGACCTGCCCAAAGACCACATTATGGTGATGAACCTTTGTGGCCGTGGCGACAAAGACGTCTTTACAGTTGGTGCCGCTTTGGGCTTTGAAATGGGAACAGGTGCATAAATGTCATCAAGAATTGAAAAACGTTTCGCAAAACTGAAGGCTGAAGGCCGCGGCGGTTTGGTTACCTTCCTGACTGCGGGTGACCCTGACTACGACACAAGCTTGGAAATCGTCAAGGGTTTGCCAGCTGCTGGTGCTGATGTCATTGAGCTTGGCATGCCGTTTACCGACCCCATGGCGGACGGTCCAGCCATTCAGGCGTCCAGCTTACGCGCGCTTGAAGCGGGCATGACCCTGAACAAAACCCTGCAAATGGTGCGTGAATTTCGCAAAGACGATCAAGACACGCCAATCGTGTTCATGGGCTACTACAACCCCATCTATTCCAAGGGTGTTCAAAAGTTCCTGACCGAAGCTCAAGAAGCGGGTGTCGATGGTCTTATCGTGGTGGATCTACCACCTGAAGAAGACCACGAACTTTGTATTCCTGCCAAAGATTTTGGCATTCAGTTCATTCGTTTGGCAACGCCAACCACAGACGACAAGCGCATGCCCAAGGTGTTGGAAAATACATCCGGCTTTGTGTATTACGTATCAGTCAATGGCATCACCGGTACAGTTAAAGGCGGTTCGTCTGACATTGAATCTGCGGTTGCACGCCTTCGACGTCACACAGATTTACCGCTGGTTGTTGGCTTTGGCATTCGCACCGCTGACGACGTTAGAGAGTTTTCAAGCGTGGCAGATGCGGCGGTTGTTGGCTCCGCCATTATCGGCGAGATTAAAAACTCGCTTGATGATAAGAACCAAGCCACTGGTAAAACCGTCGAAGCCGCCTTATCTCTTGTTAGAGAATTGGCATCCGGCCGAGCTGAAAAATAGATGCCAAAAAATAACATCGCTTTAAAGGTCTAAAGACACATGTCATGGATTGATTCCGTTGTTCGCCCCAAATTTCGTAAACTTGTCAGTCGCACAGAAGTCCCGGACAACACCTGGAATCGCTGCTCCAGCTGCAACCAGATGATTTTGCAACGCGACCTGGAAAAACAGCTGTATGTTTGCCAGTTTTGTGACCACCACATGCGCCTTGGTGTGAAAGAACGCCTGTCGAGCATTTTTGACGCCGGAAAGTACGAGACCATCGATCTGCCAGCGGTTGCGGTTGATCCACTGAAATTCCGCGACAAGAAAAAATACACCGACCGCATAAAAGAATACCAAAACAAAGCGGCCACCAAAGAAGCTTTGGCAGTTGGTTTTGGCTCGCTTGGCGGCAACCCGCTTGTCGTGGCAGCGTTTGACTTCAGCTTCATGGGTGGTTCCATGGGCGTCGCTGTTGGTGAAGGTTTGTTGGCAGCAGCAGAACGTGCGGTTAAAGAAAACGCGCCATTGCTCGCCATTCCCGCTTCAGGCGGTGCGCGCATGCAAGAGGGCATATTGTCACTCATGCAGCTACCACGATCTATTCTGGCTGTTGATATGGTACGGGAAGCCAAATTGCCTTACGTGGTTTTGCTTACCGACCCCACAACAGGTGGCGTAACAGCTTCATTCGCCATGTTGGGTGACATTCACATTTCAGAGCCCGGTACGACAATCGGCTTTGCTGGCAAACGCGTTATTGAAGAAACAATTCGCGAAAAATTGCCTGAAGATTTCCAAACAGCTGAATACCTTGAAAAACACGGCATCGTCGACATGGTTGTTCACCGTCGTGACATGCGCGAAAGCTTGATCCGCGTGTTTGACCTCGTGCGCAACAAGTTCAAAAACGATGTTCTGGCCGTTCATGCTAAAAGTGAAAGACGAACTTAAGCTGCCTTGGTCTAAGCCTCGTTTGAAAAAGTAGAGCCATGAGTGTCAGGGTCGAAAGAATTAGCTTTGAACAGCAGATTGCTTGGAAAAAGCGTCCGGAAGCTGCGCGAACAGTCATTTATTCGCGCCTTCACAAACTTCTGGCGTTCGTCCTGCCAACAATGTTCAAGCCTACAAATTCAAGATCCGGTTTGGCGGTCCTAAAATTTGAAACCAAGAAACTTGAACAATTTGCCAAAGCGTCTGTCAATGTTCCCAAACTGTTGGAAATTGGCGGTGACTATATAATTTTGGCTCACACCGGAACCACGCTTTCAAAGCTATATTCACAGGCAGAAAGTGAAGAGGCAAAAGCAGCGCTGTTAACAGGTGGATGCCTAATATTAGCGGACCTGCACAACAAAGGCTTGGTTCACGGTCGTCCACACCTGAAGGACATGACGCAGGATGATCAGGGTGAAATATACTTCATCGACCTTGAGGAAGACCCCGAGCAGGTCATGTCATTGAAACAGGCCCAAGCGCGAGACATCTGGTTGTTTCTCTTGTCTATACAGCGAATTACCGGCTGTTTTCAGCAAGACTTGTCACACTGTTTGCAGCAGTATCTGAGCCATTTGGATATAAATCTAAAGCCAGAACTTGCTTCAATATGTAATACACTGAAGCCGTTCGGCTGGATCATCAAACTGATTGGTCCACAACGATTTGGCCGTGACCTGACGTCAGCTTATTGGGCGACAAAAGCGTTGGAACAGGTCTAAAAACCAGTCTTCTAGGTTCCGTAACAAGTACGGAACAGGGGGGCTGCTTCAGTTCCGCAATAAGTACGAGACGGGGGACTGCTACTGCTTCAGTTCCGTACTTGTTACGGAACCCAGATCAACAAAAATGCAATCGAAACAGCCCACCCCCGACGTTTATGTGTGCTGCAAACGTAAGGTTTAAGCCTGACGCTCGTGGATCATCTTTTTAATTTCAGCGATGGCTTTCGCTGGGTTCAGACCCTTTGGACATGTCTTGGTACAGTTCATAATCGTGTGGCAGCGATACAGCTTGAAGGGGTCTTCAAGTGCGTCCAGACGCTCATCTGTCGCTGTGTCACGTGTGTCCGCAATCCACCGATAAGCCTGCAACAAGACTGCAGGGCCCAAGTACTTGTCACCGTTCCACCAGTACGAAGGACACGATGTTGAACAACAGAAACACAAAACGCATTCCCACATGCCGTCCAGCTTTTCACGGTCTTCCGGTGACTGAAGGCGTTCTGTTTTGGGTGCAGCAGCGTCTGTTTTCAACCAAGGCTCAACTGACGCCAACTGCGTGTAGGCGTGGTTAAGGTCTGGCACCAAGTCTTTAACCACAGGCATGTGTGGCAGTGGGTAAATTTTCGCGTCTTTGCGAATTTCCGCGATTGGCTTGGTACACGCCAAGGTGTTTGTACCGTCAATGTTCATGGCGCAAGAACCACACACACCTTCACGACACGAACGACGCAATGTTAAGGAGGAGTCTTGCTCGTTCTTGATTTTCAACAGCGCGTCCAAAACCATGGGGCCGCACTTGTCCAAGTCCACCGTAAAGGTGTCCAAACGCGGGTTTTCACCAGAGTCCGGGCTGTAGCGATAAACTTTAAAATCCTTGGTGTTGGTTGCACCCTCGGGCTTCGCCCAAGTGTTGCCCTTACGGATTTTAGAATTAGCGGGTAGCGAAAATTCAGCCATAATCTCTAAACTTGAACAAAGTGACAGTCACTTCATTCTCAAGCCCTTCGTTCAATATTTTAGACAATTGATTTTTCAATTGTCAGAAAAAACTCTGTCATCTTGCAGAACCGCTTCAAAAGATGACACTTCAGTATGTTGGGAGAAAAGTACAGTGCGCTCTGGCTTTTGCCCGAGCAAACGACTTTTCCCCAGTTGTTAATATACGCGTGCTTTTGGCGGAACGGTTTTAACTTCATCTGTCATGGTTTCAAGTTGAACCGGACGATAATCAAAAGTCACCTTGCCATTTTCATCCAAGAAAGTGGTTGTGTGCTTCATCCACTCTTCATCATTACGATCAGGGAAGTCTTCACGTGCGTGCGCGCCGCGACTTTCTGTGCGGTTTGCAGCGGCAGTAATGGTAACCTGTGCTTGCGCCAACAAGTTTTGCAGCTCAAGCGTTTCCACCAGATCCGAATTCCAGATCATCGACTTGTCAGCAACCGAGATGTCTTTCAGCTTGGCATAAGCCGCGCCCATCTTGGCAACACCTTCGTTCAAAACCTCACCCGTGCGGAAAACCGCGCAGTTGTTTTGCATGATCGCTTGCATTTCATCACGCAGTTTCGCGGTTGGCGTATCGCCATTTGCGTTGCGTGCTTTGTCTAAGCGGCCAAGGGCAAAATCTGCTGAGTCAGCTGGTAAATCTGCTTGTCTTTGGCCAGGCTTAAGAATTTCAGCACAGCGTAAAGCCGCACTACGGCCAAACACCACCAAGTCCAACAGAGAGTTTGAACCCAGACGGTTGGCCCCGTGAACAGAAACGCAAGCCGCTTCACCAACGGCCATTAAGCCAGGTACAACCGTGTTCGGGTTACCGTCTTTGTTGGTCACAACTTCACAGTTAAAGTTGGTTGGAATGCCACCCATATTATAGTGGCAAGTTGGAATGACCGGAATTGGTTGCTTGGTCACGTCAACACCCGCAAAAACCTTCGCGGTTTCAGCGATGCCCGGTAAACGCTTGTGAATGACGTTGGGGTCAAGGTGGGTCAGGTCAAGGTGAATGTGGTCGCCCTTTTCACCCACGCCCATGCCGTCGCGAATTTCCATGGTCATGGAACGTGACACCACATCACGAGACGCAAGGTCTTTGGCGGATGGCGCA
>JBMYWL010000124.1:0-5379 GCA_049607365.1 Alphaproteobacteria bacterium
ACAGGAATTTCCCGATCTTTGGTTTGTCCGGTCAGAAGTGCGTATGGAATTTCACGCTCTTCAAGTTCTTGTTGAATAAGGTCCAGCATGGACGTGAACTGCGAGAACAAAAGGATGCGTCGACCTTCTGCCAACATCTGCGGCAGCATTTCCATCAAGCGTTCTGTTTTTGCAGACTCTTTTACATCAGCTGCGGCTTCAAGCTTGACCAAGCGTGGGTCACAACAAACTTGACGCAGTTTCATCAAGGCATCCAAAATTGTAATTTTGGATCTGCCAAGGCCATTGGTTTCAATTGCCTCCCGAACACGCTGATGGCTGGAAAGGCGGATGGTCTCGTACAAGTCACGCTGTGAGCCTTCGAGCGCCACGTATTCAATAATCTCTGACTTAGGTGGTAAGTCTTTCGCGACTTCGTCCTTGGTGCGGCGCATCAAGAACGGTCTTATGCGGTGCGAAAGTAACCTTTGACGCTCTTTGTCGCCGTGCTTTTCAATCGGGGTTCTAAAACGTCTGCGGAATGTAGCGCTGTCCAAAAGTAGACCCGGAATTATGAAGCGGAAAATTGACCATAGCTCAGACAAGTTGTTTTCAAGCGGTGTGCCGGTTAGGGCCAACCGATGTCTGGCGCTCAGTTTGTGTGCAACTTGCGTCACCGTAGCTTTAGGGTTTTTAATTGCCTGAGCTTCGTCCAAAATGACGGTGTCGAAGCTTTGGTTCAGGTAAATATCTTGATCACGGGCAAGCAAAGGGTAGGTGGTCAGAACCAGATCATAGTCCTGAATTTGTGCAAATTTGTGCTTACGATCTGGACCGTGTAAAATAAGCAATTTGAAGTGCGGAACAAACCTTGCGGTTTCATGCTTCCAGTTCGGAATAAGGCTTGTTGGTGCAATCAGCAGGAACGGCCCTTCTGACTTTCCATATGCTTTCAACGCACAAAGGTGTGCAAGCGTTTGAACGGTTTTACCCAAGCCCATATCGTCGGCCAAAACACCACCGAATTCAACGTCTCTCAGTCGTTGTAACCAAGATAGGCCAGATGCCTGGTAGGGGCGCAGTTCGCCTTTGAACGAGGATGGCGGTGCAGCTTCTGTTTCAAGCTTTAGCTCTGCCAAACGCTCGCCAATCTCAATCATGCGATCGGCGTTTTCAACATCCAGTCCCAAGTCATTGGTCATTTCAACAAAGCGTTTGACCATTGAAGACTGACCAATGTGCAGCTGGAAGCCTTCGCCCTCTTCGCGGCGTGCACCAAACACTTCCAGAATGGCTCTGATAACTGGGAACAGACGCTCTGTTGGCACCGGAACAACGCTACCACCTTCAAGACGGTGATAGACGGTTTCGTCTTTATAGCGTGACTTAAGTGTCTCGAGTGCCTTAGCAGGTGTCATGGTGCCGGGAATGTCGGCGAGCATTTCCTGTATTTTCGGCAAAATGTTTATGCGCTCGCCTTCAACTTCAATACCTAGTTCGAAGTCGAACCAGTCCATACCGCTGGTTTCTTCAAGGTTAGCCCACCAAGCTTCAGGCGCTTCGGTAATGCGCAGCGGGAAGTTGTCAGCGAAATCAATCTGCCATCCATCCGCTTTTAGTTTCGGAACGTCCTGATGAAGGAAGCTAATCCAGCGGTTTTCATCTACCCAACGACCAAGCTCAATTTGCTCCAGCGTTGGTGCTATCACCAAGTCATGACGATAAGTACTGGCGGTGCGCATGTGAACGGCGTCACCAAGTAGAGTTAGGCCGGTTTCGGTCAGTAAGGATAAAGCTTGCTTCTCGCGATCCATATCACGGTCAATGCGAACCAACACATCACCATCAAGTGCTTCAAGAGCAGGTGTTTGGTCGTAATGTTCGACGTGTTCTGAGTCGTATATGAAACTAAGGTCAGCCAAAGGAACCTCATACTCGCCACCAACCGGACGCCAATCACGGCGTCTTGTTTGGAAGAAATAAGGTAGATCCAACTCCATCAAGCGGGCGAATAACTTAAGCCTTGGGACTGCCGCGACATTTCTGCTGGCTGTTTCTGATGGTGCAAGCGGTAGGGGAACTGCTTTTGCCTTACCCAATCGCTTTTTCATCGCCTCAGACAAAGACTTTGCGTCCTGTGCCCGAACTTCTGGCGCAATCATCATTGCGGCTGCGACGCGGGTAGGGAGGCCCAGATCGATTGGGCCACATGCACCCATTTTTGGGTCTACGTAAAACGGGGGTGCAGCTGGTAATATTGCCTCTTTGGCCGAGGCTTTGACGAAAAGTCTTTGTCTGCCAAGCTCTGAAGCGCGCCACTTAGCTTTGCCAAGCCGTGAGTCGGCCAAAGTTAATAAGGGGCCGTCTGCATTTTCGTAGTGACATCTGCCTGTCGCCAACATGCGTTGGATCAATTGAGCAGATGCTTCGGTTATGGGTAAAACCATGTCTCCGCTTGAATGGCCGCACTCCCAGTGCAGATCACGAAGTATGTCGATGTCTGTCGGTCTCAGAAATGCTGCAGGGCGTCCGCGCACCACAGATTCAATATTGTAAGGCGTTGTGGTTGAACCGTATTCGCCATCGTTTCTTAGGCGAACTGAAAACAAACTGACGCTGGCCCGAATGGGGTCAAGACCGGGTGACGGCGGTTGGATGATATACAGAAGCCTTTGGCGTTCTTCATCTGAAAATTCATCGGTCGGGTTCGGTGCTAAAGCGCGGTCAATTTCCTGCAGCCAAAGCTCTGTGTCTAATGTCAGCGTATCATCTTCTGACAAATCTTCGGTCAGCTCTTCCCAACCGCCCATGGCTTCAATGAGAACAGCAGCTGAATGCTTGCAATTATAGTTTACTGGGCATGTGCAGTGACCAACAACTTTGACAGATCCTGCAGCACCAGTTTCCAAACGTATGGTTTGCTCAAATGGTTTACGTGGTGTTCCTTTAACCTTGGCCAAAACAGTACGGCCCGCGTCTGACAGTTCCAGCTCTACGACGCGACCATCTTCAAAATATTCTTGCCCAAGCCAAAAAGCGTTTTTGCCGACGGCCTGTTCAATATCTTCAGTTGTATATGGCGGTTGTGACATGCGTTAACCAGTATGGTGATAGAAACATCAATAAGACGAAACCTTTGAATTGAGATTAAAAGCTTCGCAAGAAACAGCCTAAAACATAAATCACCAAGTCATGCTACAAAAAATCGCTCAAAACCCGAAAAAGGGCAAAAAACGTGAAAAAAAAACGTTTTTTATATGATTTCGTGGCCTGACAGCTACAAAAAGACCCTGTCCAGTTATCCAAATTTTGGCGAGGTCAAAACGTAATTTAGGTTTGTACTTAAGCTAAACTCTGAGTTGTTTGTAATTCACTTAAATTTTTCTGAAGTGGTAAAACGACTGCAGGTTTGGTGCTTTCGCTGGCTGATTTGAAGCCTGAGCATAGATCAACCGCAAGTGTTGCTTGCAACAGCCGCAGAATCTACGTATCCCCTGTCTCATCTCTCACGCAGGCTTTGCGCTGGGACCGTTTTCTGTGGGTTAAATTTGCTCATTGGGTTTGGTTTTAGTGCTCCGGTGGATAGGGCTTAGATTAATAAGCTCATACATATCCTTGATGCTTGCGGCGGCTCAACCGGAATACAGAAAGAAAAATTGATGGCTATTCCTACATTTAACGTGCGTCAACTTATTGAAGCTGGCGTTCACTTCGGTCACCACACACGTCGTTGGAACCCGAAAATGGCACCATTCCTTTATGGTGTTCGCAACAAAATCCACATCATCGACCTTGACCAGACAATGCCAATGCTTGGTGCGGCGCTTCAGTCAGTTCGCGACATTACTGCAAAGGGCGGTCGTGTATTGTTCGTTGGTACAAAGCGTCAGGCCAGCACACAGGTTGCAGAAGCTGCAGCGCGTTGTGGTCAATACTACGTAAACCACCGTTGGTTGGGCGGCATGCTCACTAACTGGAGCACAATTTCAAACTCGATCAAAAAACTTCGCGAGATCGAGAAGCGTTTGGACCAAGACGCACATGTATTGACCAAGAAAGAGCTTCTGCTTCTTCAGCGTCAGCGTGATCGTTTGGACCGTGCGTTGGGCGGTATCAAAGACATGGGCGGCACACCGGACATTATCATCGTAATTGATACTGTTAAGGAGCACTTGGCTGTTCAAGAAGCTAACACATTGAAAATTCCGGTTGTTGGTGTTCTTGACTCAAACGCAAGCCCGGACGGTGTTACATTCCCAGTCCCTGGTAACGACGATGCGTCACGCGCTATCGCTCTATATTGCCAGCTGTTCAGCGACGCAGTTCTAGACGGCATTCAGCAAGAAGTTATCGCTTCTGGTGCTGATTTGGGTGCAGCTGAAGTTGTTCCTGAAGAAGTTGCTGCAAGCGAAGCAGCACCTGCTGAAGAAGCTCCAGCTGCTTAATTGCACTGGGTTCCGAGCCAAAACACGAAACGAATGACTCTGGTGTCTTAAAATTTAAAGCATCCGGCTTATATTAAGCACCAGAGTTTCAGTTTTAATTTTCCAAATAGATTAGAAAGGACCTTGAGTCATGGCGATTTCCGCTGGCATGGTCAAAGAGTTGCGTACTTCTACAGGCGCAGGCATGATGGATTGTAAAAAGGCACTTGTCGAAACTGACGGTGACATGGAAGCAGCAGTAGACTGGCTTCGTAAAAAAGGTCTGTCTTCAGCAGCTAAAAAATCTGCACGCGTTGCAGCAGAAGGCTTGGTTGGCGCCGCTTCATCAGGAACCAAAGGTTCTTTGGTTGAAATTAACGCTGAAACTGACTTCGTTGCACGTAACGAAACTTTTCAGGTTTACGTTAAGGCCGCAACAGACGTTGCAATGGACGCTTCAGATGCAGACAGCTTTAACGCAGCACCTTTCCCAGGTGGCGAGCGTAACATGGGTGAAGAACTTACACACATGATCGCAACAATCGGCGAGAACATGAATTATCGTCGTTCAGCTACTTTGAGCGTTACTGACGGTCACGTATCTTCTTACATGCACAACGTTGTTGCAGCTGGCATGGGTCGTATTGGCGTGTTGGTTGCCCTTCAGTCAACTGGTGACAAAGCAGTTCTTGAGCAGCTTGGTAAAAACATCGCGATGCACATTGCCGCTGTTAACCCACAGTCTTTGTCAGTTGATGACCTTGACCCAGCAATCGTTGCAAAAGAAAAAGATTTCTTGAGCGAACAAGCACGTGCATCTGGCAAGCCAGAAGCTATCATCGAGAAGATGTTGGTTGGTCGTGTTCAGAAGTTCTACAAGGAAGTTGTTCTTCTTGAGCAATCTTTCGTTATGGACCCAGATAACTCGGTGAGCCAAGTTATCAAGAATTCTGAAAAAGATGCTGGTGCTCCAATC
>JBMYWL010000125.1:0-5368 GCA_049607365.1 Alphaproteobacteria bacterium
TAGCCATGTCGCCGCTCCAACCAAGGTTGCGTGCTTTGTTTATCAACAAAGGCGTGTCGCCGATCAACAGGCCTTTGGCGGCAATCATTAAAGGTTTAAGGGCCAGACCAGCTTGTACAAGTACCGGAATGACTTCCGGTAGTGCCTGCGCTTTGGCAGCGTAAACCAATGCATCTGTTGCTTGAAGGCCTTGCGGGCTTATCGTGTGTGTTTCAGCCTTCACAGTTCGAACCAAGACAGGGCAGGGGTTGTTTGTCGCAGTCTTGGCAACGCTGGCCAATGCAGAGCCAAACACGCCCCCACCGATAAATCCTATTTTCGAGAACGTCGTCATTTACCCAAATTCCAATCATGTGCAATCGCGCGAAGAACCTAAACCCAACAACAAATTAAGTCCTTGCGTCTCCCCTAACTGGAGCGTTTATGTGTTATTTTAATGTTTTGTCAGTAAAAGAGTAATGGCATTGTTTAAAAAAATCGACATCCCGCTTGTGTGGCTAACCTTGTTTCTTGTGCTGGGGCTATTAGCACGTAATTTGGGACCTGATTTCTTTGGGCCTGATTTCTTTGGGTCTGATTTTTTGGGGCTTAGTCCTTGGTTAATCTGGGTTGGCTCTGCTTTGTTGTTGATGAGCGTCGTGATAATTTTATATTCGTCGCATTGGTTTAGAAAACAAAGCACGGGGATTATGCCCAACTCAATCCCTCGGAAACTGATCATACAAGGTCCGTATGTGTTCAGTCGAAACCCCATTTATCTGGCAATGGCGTTGGGGCTGTTGGCACTGTTACTGATACTTTCCAGCGTTCTCTCTCTACTTTGTGTGCCGGTTTTCATGTGGGTTATTAAAAAGCGATTTATCTTGTGGGAAGAAAGGACTTTAGTGGAAACTTTTGGAATTGAAGCAGAGCACTATTTGGCCAACACACGTCGGTGGCTCTGATCTCATTGAACCTTGAAAAGCTTCATTTGCCTTTCACATTTTGTCGCAATTAGCGGTAACAACAAAGGTACGATTAATTTCACGATTTACATTGCTTTTATGCCCTTATCTAATCGGTCTTGCAGCAATCCTTCGTCTACGCTAAGCCATAAATACTCCATCTGAAAGAACAAATATATGACAACTCCTTTGGCTGAAAACAAAGTAATCGTAAATTCGTGGAACGAATGGGACCCACTTAAGCACGTCATTGTTGGTCGTGCAGACGGCACACACATTTCACCGTCAGAGCCAGCTTCAGAAATGAAAATTCCTGAAGACTCTGACATGGTTGGTGTTAAGGGTGCTCGTAAACAAGACACGGTTGATGCTGCGAACGAAGAGCTGGACAATCTTGTATCCGTTCTTGAAAAGCGCGGTGTTAAGGTTGATCGCCCAACACCGATTGATTTCAGTGAAGAAGTTAAAACACCAGATTTCACGAACGAAACTATGTTCGGCTGCATGCCACCACGTGACGTTTTGTTGACTGTTGGGCGTGAAATGGTTGAGGCCACCATGTCTTTCCGCTCACGTTGGTTCGAGTATTTGTGCTACCGCCCTTTGTTAAAAGACTATTGGATGCGTGACACCGGCATGAAGTGGGAAGCCGCACCAAAGCCGCGCCTTTCGGATGCCTCATATAAACTTGGGTATTTGTCTGAAGGCATTACGCTGGAAGAACGCCTTGAAATGGTTGCGGACCGCAATTTTGTAACGCAAGATTGGGAAGAGCCTTTGTTTGACGCGGCGGATGTTTGCCGCATGGGTAAAGACCTGTTCGTTCAGCACGGCCTAACCGTGAACTTGGCGGGTATCGAGTGGCTTCGTCGTCACTTCCCTGACCACCGTGTTCATGCGGTTAACTTCCCGGGTGACCCCTACCCAATCCACATTGACGCGACCTTCGTTCCATTGCGTCCGGGTTTGATTATCAACAACCCGAACCGCCGCTTGCCAGATGACCAAAAGGCCATCTTCAAAAAGAACGATTGGGAAATCATTGACGCGGCACCACCATCTCACCAGCAGCCACCTCCATTGTGCTACTCTTCAGTTTGGCTGTCGATGAACGTGCTTATGCTCGACCCGAAAACAGTTGTTGCTGAAGCGACGGAGTATTATCAGCTGGAACAGTTCGATAAGCTTGGTTTTGAAGTTATTCCGGTACCTTTCCGCAAGGCGTATCCGTTTGGCGGCGGGTTGCATTGCTCAACGGCTGACGTTTATCGTGAAGGTAACTGTGAAGATTATTTTCCAAAGCAGTAGCTCACCTTCAGCTCCGTACTTTTTACTGAGCCTAGATGCGTAGAGGTTCCGGAATAAATCCGGAACTGAAGCCTCTTATCTAAAAATCCGGGTTGGAATAGTACGTCGGTGGAGCAACGTCTGGCAGTCTGTCACCCACAATCGAGCGGAAAGCAGGGCGAGATTTGGCCTTGGCGTACCAGTTTCTAAACCCCGGTGCTTTGGCGGAAAGTTCCGTCCATGGAATGAGTGACGCCATATCCAACATAGATATTTGCCCCATGGCCATTGCGTCTGCGTAGGAAAAATTGGCGTACGACAACCAGCCGCGTTGGTTAAACACATCGCCAATGAACTGGGCATAAGCAACCATGGCGTCATTGGCAGAGCGAACGGCACGAGAGTCAAATGGGCTGACCTCTATGCCCGAGCGGCGGGCACGCGGGTTTAGTATTTTTTCTTTATATAAAGGCTCCACAATACCAGCTGACACAGGCTCGGCCAACAAAGCGGTCAAGCGTCTGGTCTCCGCCCGAATAGCGGCAGTTGGGCCCATCATGTCACGGTCGGGGTAGGCGTCATTCATGTATTCAAGTACGAAGAAACCACCCACGACTTCTGTGCCGTCTGCATCTGTGAAATAGGGGCACAAGGTGTTTTCAACCGTCTTTTCGGTGTGGAAATCGGCCAGATCAGCCTTAATATTCTTTTCGGCAATGGCGATGCGCGCTGCACGCGACCAGCAACAGGTCAAATCTTGGTAAAGAGTGGTCACTAAAATATAGCTCAAGTTTGAAAATAAGGCTCTTAAGAGCGTTACCTGAAGTCATAAACCGGATTCGTGTCAGCATTAGGTGCATTAAAAGCAGGCACGCTCAAATTTCAGCACCAATCTTGGCTCCAATCTAAGCCTTGCATGCCGGATTTAGCTTTTGTGTGATATAAGCCCCGCAATTGGCCTGCGCTTTTGCATGCCGCATTGGATATGAAGCCTCCCATGACACAAAAAAATCTGCGTAACATCGCGATTATCGCGCACGTTGACCATGGCAAAACCACTCTGGTTGATTGCTTGCTAAAAGAATCTGGTTTGGTGCAAAGTCACCAGCAGCTCGAAGAGCGCGCGATGGATTCAAACGACATTGAAAAAGAGCGTGGCATTACCATTCTCGCCAAGGTAACATCGGTTCCTTGGAAAGACACTAAAGTAAACATCGTTGATACACCTGGTCACGCCGATTTCGGCGGCGAGGTTGAGCGCATTTTGTCTATGGTTGACGGCGCTGTATTGGTTGTCGACGCAGCTGAAGGCCCAATGCCTCAGACCAAGTTCGTACTTGCAAAGGCACTTCGCCTTGGCCTTAAGCCAATCTTGGTTATCAACAAAGTCGACAAAAACGACGCCCGTGTTGACTGGGTTTTGGACCAGACTTTTGACTTGTTCGTTGCCTTGAACGCAAGTGAAGAACAGTTGGACTTCCCGGTTCTTTACGCATCTGCGAAGAACGGTTGGGCGAGCACGACCCCTGAAAAAGAAGTTGAAGACGTTAGCTGCATTCTTGATAAAGTGCTTGAGCACGTACAAGAGCCAGAAGTTACAACAACTGGTAAGTTCTCCATGTTGGTGACAACTCTGGAAGCTGACCCGTTCTTGGGCCGTATTCTGACAGGCCGCGTTGAAACAGGTACTGTGAAAGTGGGTGACAACATTCACGCACTACACGCCGATGGTACGGTTATTGAGCGTGCGCGCATCACCAAGCTATTGTCTTTCAATGGTCTTAAGCGTGAGCCTGTTGAACAGGTTCCAGCGGGTGATTTCGTTGCAATCGCGGGTTTGACAACAGCAACTGTTGCGGACACCATTTGTGATACAACACAGCCAGTTCCATTGCAGGCACAGCCGGTTGACCCACCAACCTTGGCCATGACTTTCTCAATCAACGACTCGCCACTTGCGGGCCGCGAAGGTTCTAAAGTAACCAGCCGTTTGTTGCGCGACCGTTTGTTCCGCGAAGCTGAAGGCAATGTTGCTATTAAAATCACTCAAACTGAAAACTCTGATGCGTATTCAGTTGCTGGCCGTGGTGAGCTACAGCTTGGTGTTTTGATTGAAAACATGCGTCGTGAAGGCTTTGAGCTTTCTGTTTCTCGTCCACGTGTTGTTTACAAGACTGGCGAAAACGGTGAGCGCCTTGAGCCAATCGAAGAAGTTGTTTTCGACGTTGACGATGAATACTCTGGTGCTGTTGTTGAGAAAATCTCTCAGCGTCGCGGTGACATGAAAGAAATGTTGCCATCTGGCGGCGGCAAGACACGTCTTGTGTTCCACGCACCTTCGCGCTCGTTGATTGGTTACTTGTCAGAGTTCCTAACTGACACACGTGGTACAGGCATCATGAACCGCACGTTCTATGCTTACGAGCCGTTCCGTGGCGCTATTCCTGGCCGTCGTGTTGGCACAATGATCTCTATGGAAGCTGGTAAAGCGGCGGGTTACGCACTTTGGAAGCTTGAAGATCGTGGTCCATTGTTCATTGATGCGGGTACAGAAGTGTATCCGGGCATGATCCTTGGTGAGCACAACAAAGGTCAGGACATCGAAGTTAACCCTATTAAGGGTAAGCAGCTGACCAACGTACGTGCTTCAGGTACTGACGAGAACATTCAGCTGACAACACCGATTAAAATGAGCTTGGAAGCGGCTTTGTCTTACATTGCTGATGATGAGCTGGTTGAGGTGACACCTGAATCTATCCGCTTGCGTAAGTTCTATCTGGACCCGCACGAGCGTAAGCGCATGGCCCGCCAAGCAGCTTAATCCTCTTCGGACGCTAGAATTTAGAAAAGCCCTTCAGAATTTCTGAGGGGCTTTTTTATAGGCGCGTAAACCATAGGGCTTGCTCTGTGGAGCTTCACAAGTTCAAGTTTAGCTCAAAGCGAATACAGTGGGATCTTGATTATAGTTTACGAACAAGTTGATCAATCGCGTCCAATGCATTCTTTCTGTATTCCTCTTTAACCTGTACTCTGCTACCGTTCATTGTTAATCGTCCAATTGGCATTTTCGAAAATGAAGTTCCTCTTGCAAAAGAAACAACGCCAGTTGTGCCGAAATCCCTGATGCTTTCAGTTCC
>JBMYWL010000126.1:0-5365 GCA_049607365.1 Alphaproteobacteria bacterium
CCGCCGCTTTGTCTTGTGCTGCCAAAATCATCGACAATTTCGCTGGTGGATGAATGGCCAAAATAGCTAGGGCGACGCGTGCGCCCACACCTTGGACAGACTGCAAAAGTTTAAACCATTCACGTTCTTCAAGGTCAGCAAAACCAAACAAAGATATAGCGTCTTCACGAACCACAGTTTCAACGTGCAAGCTTGAAGCTTCGCCCACAGTCAACTTACCAAGTGTACGGGTTGATGCTTGCACCAAATACCCAACACCCTGAACATCAATCACCGCAAAGGTGTCGGTTACGGTGTCAATTATGCCCTTAAGTTTTGCGATCACGGGTTTTTATGCTTTCTTAAAACTGTTCCACTTGGCTTCGGTAACACGTAAATGCGCGTGACATATGGCAACAGCCAAGGCATCAGCAGCATCAGCGGAACCGAAGTCCACCCCCGGTAATAAGCGCTGCACCATCAACTGTACTTGTGCTTTGTCTGCTTTACCCGCGCCAACCACTGCCTTTTTCACTTTGTTTGGCGGATAGTTGGCAACATCAATGCCGTAAAGTGCCGGCACCAAGATGACCACACCACGTGCTAAACCCAGCATAAGTGAAGATTTAGCGTTTGAGTTTGAAAAGGTTTCTTCAACCGCTGCGGTTTGCGGTTGGTACTCACGAACAACTTCCTGCAACCCGTCATGAAGTTGGACAAGACGGGTGGCTATGTCTGCTTTGGCGTCTGAATGAACCTCGCCATTCGCCACATGTTTCAGGCGATTACCCTCTGAATAGACAAGACCCCAGCCCGTGTTTCTCAGGCCGGGGTCCAAACCCAAAATCAACATTTCTAGACTGCTACTCGGCTGCCAGAATTTCCATAATTTCGTCTGAAATATCGAAATTACAGGTCACAGTCTGTACGTCGTCGTTGTCTTCAAGCATGTCGATTAGCTTAAGCAAGGTTCGCGCGTGCCCTTCAGAAACTTCGATCAGATTGTTCGGTTTCCAAATAATCTTAGACTCGTTTGCTTCACCGTAAACTTTTTCCAAACCATCGCGAACATTGTTAAAATCTTCAATAGAGCAAAACGCTTCGTGCTCATCATCGCTAGATTGTACGTCGTCAGCACCAACTTCCAAGGCAGCTTCAAAAAACGCATCAGAGTCAGCAACACTTGCTGGGTAAGCAACCCGACCACAATGTTCAAAACCAAATGAAACTGATCCGGTTTCCCCCATATTACCACCGTATTTGGCGTAAGTTGAACGAACGTCTGCGGCGGTACGGTTCTTGTTATCTGTTAGCGCTTCTACGATGATAGAAACCGCGCCCGGACCAAAGCCCTCGTAACGCATTTCCTCATAGTTCTCGCCTTCAGCTGGTCCGGAACCTTTTTTGACTGCGCGATCAATGTTGTCTTTTGGCATGTTTTGTTGCCGCGCCGCAATTATGCCAGCACGCAAGCGTGCATTAGAGTCAGGATCTGGCCCGCCCAAACGAGAGGCAACGGTTATCTCACGCGCTAACTTTGTGAAAAACTTTGCTCTTTTTGCATCTTGGGCACCTTTGCGGTGCTGAATGTTCTTAAATTTGGAATGGCCTGCCATAAACTCTTATTCTTTAGTTGGTTGTTAGTCAGATTTACTGCCGTTCTTATAGACAAGCCTTTGCATCAAAGCAAATCGCTTCAGCCCAAATCAGGTCAATTCAGGCAAAATCTGAGATAAGCGACCGCCAATGCGTACTGGCCAAATGCCTTTTGACAAGCCTGTCGCGTCATCAGTCTCAACCAACGCGCCACAAACGGTCGCATCAGAACTGGCCGGACGCATGCGTTCTGTTGGAGTTTTTTTGGTAAATCGATGGATCGATGTGGTTTTGATCATGCCAATAACAGAATCATAATCACCCGTCATGCCAAGGTCGGATTGATACGCCGTCCCGCTTGGTAAGACTTGATGATCTGCTGTTGGAATGTGTGTATGAGTGCCAAACACGAAACTCGCCTTACCATCAAGATAATGCCCAAGCGCCATTTTTTCTGATGTTGCTTCGCCGTGAACATCGACAACCAATGCATCAACCTTGCTTGGCCCTGGTTTGGACAGGCTCACCTGCTCCAACAAAGCATCGAGCGCATAAAAAGGGTCATTTAGCGGGTCCATGAACAAGCGGCCCATAACCTGTGCGACCATGACCTTTTTGCCAGTTTTGGTTTGATAAACAGCAGCACCGCGCCCCGGTGTATCACGTGGGTAGTTGATCGCGCGAATGATGCGTTGCTCTTCTTTAATGTAGCCCAGCATTTCGCGTTGGTCCCAAGCGTGGTTACCAAGGGTTACGACATCAACACCAAGTTCGAACATTTCGATTGCCAACTTGGACGTCAAGCCAAAGCCAGATGCGGCGTTTTCACCATTCACGATGATGAAATCAGGCTCCAGCTTTCTTTTTAAATCCGGCAGATGCTTTGCGAGTGCTTCACGACCAGTACGGCCAACGATGTCACCAATTGCCAAGATTTTCATGCTATCCAAAATTCCAAGTTCAAAAATTATATTCTAAAGGTTTGAAACGGCTAAACCTTTTTCGGTCATGATACAAGTTAAAGCCAAGTCATAACTGCCGATGGGAACATGGTTCACACGCTGACTTGAGAAGGCTATGCCGATGGTAAGCTTGGGCTTATAAAGTGCGATTGAGCGGTCATAAAAACCACCGCCATACCCCAAGCGAAACGCCTTATCGTCAAACGCAAGTAATGGCACCAGCATGACATCCGGCGTGACGACATCAGCAACTTCCGGGTCAGGTGCACGTGTGCCAAAAGCACCCTCAATCAATGGCTGGCCTGATTGCCAGTTCAAGAAATCCAGCGGCGTATTTGCCCCAACAACCAGTGGTAAACACAGTTGGTGGCCCTTGTTTTCAAGCGATTTCATGGCACTAATCAGCGGAAATTCGCTCTGAATCGGTGCATAACCACCTATAATCAGGCGTTTATACCCCCCATTTTGGGCTTCATACCCCTCAAAAAACGCGTCTAACTGCTGTTTTAAGGCTGACTCAGCATTGGGGTTTTCGTCAAAAGCAGCACGCCTTACAGGCTTCATTGCTTTGCGAAGATCAGCTTTTTGTTGGGAAAGTTCAGGCGTATCCACGGGTCGCACAGCCTTACAAATTAAAGTGAATAGCCAGAAAAACGATGACCTTGGTGAAGTCCTTCCGTAGCCCGCAAAAGCAGGTGGGCGCCGTAAATAGTGCAACCACGGTCACACCAGTGACAGCTCCCGGGAAGTGTTTATCGGCCCGGGGACATGTTTTAAGATCTGTCAGAATTTCCAGCTAAGCTAAATTCTATTCAAACATTTTAAAACGTTTAAACGCGCTTGCCAACTGAAGGTTCTAAAGTTTCGATCAAACCTTCCATGCGGCCTGCGAGCTCTTCAAACACTTGACCAACGTAAGCGCGGGCATCTGTCAGTGTTCCGCTGGTGTTGTCACCGGCTTCACCAGAATTCGCACGCTGTAAATCAGCTTTGGTGTCATATAGTTCGTCGGCAACCAAAAGGCCGGCCATCAGCAGCAATCGTGGCTCGCCGACCTGACCAAGCGCTTCAACAAGGTGATCAACCTTGCCAGACAAAAGGTCCGCAACCTCTTTCAAACGTTGTTCCTGCCCTTCTTCGCAAGCAACGTCATAATCCCGATTGTTAATTTTAATTTTCAGTTGTGGCATCTTCGTTCTCTACATCGGGCTCTAAATCGGGTTCCAAAACAGATTCCAGCTTTTCCAAAATCGTATCCAGCTGAGAGGACATATCGTCAACCGAGTGTTTTAAGGCCGCATTATCTTCCTGAATCTGACTAAGTTGCTCGCGCAGACCTTCATTTTCAGCGATTAGGGCGTCAGTCTCTGCATCACCTTCAGCCGCTGCGGGATTGGTCGCCGCTGCACGCACAAGCGTGTCCAACCGCAAAAGTGCGGCGTCTAATCTTCTTTTTGATACATCTAGGTCGGCCACAGGCAGACTCCGGTTTATGTTTCACATGGTCCAGTTAGCAATATGGGCGCTAAGCTGGCAAAATTCAATCATGCCACAAGAATGCATGTCTTGTAATTATCAGAAAGCAAACAGCAAATCAATCATTTAAAATCAATAGTTTATTCACGTTTATGAAAGTGAAACTTGAATTTCATGAACGCAACTTGCTCGAGTGGCGCTTCTTTAGATCACCTTTAACAGAGGTAAGCCCTGAAAATTCCAATCCAACCCGACCCAATCAGGCTCACCTAATCAGGCATGTCGCACTTGCGCCGCACAGCGTTGACCCACGACGCAATCGCACTAAAGTCTGGCCGAAATTAAAGGTAAAGTTTCAACACTGACGTTGTGTCAGCTTGATGAAACAAACCGTAAACCAAAAGGACCGATCATGTCGGAAGCTGCCGAGATTGCAGATATGGATTTGGCAAACGCACTACGCGTTCTTGCTATGGATGGCGTAGAAAAAGCAAAGTCGGGTCACCCGGGCATGCCAATGGGCATGGCGGACGTTGCACTTGCTTTGTACCGTGACCATCTGAAATTTGATGCAAAGAAGCCCGGCTGGGCAGATCGCGACCGCTTCGTTCTTTCAGCGGGTCATGGCTCCATGCTGCTTTACAGCTTGATGCACCTGACTGGCTACGAAGACATGCCCATGTCAGAGCTGAAGAATTTCCGTCAGCTTGGCAGCAAAACAGCGGGTCACCCTGAATACGGCCACGCACGTGGCATCGAAACAACAACCGGCCCACTTGGCCAAGGTTTAGCGAACGCAGTGGGCATGGCAATGGCTGAGCGCTTGTCAAACGCACACTTTGGTGACGACCTTGTTGATCACCACACCTATTGCATCGTTGGCGATGGTTGCTTGATGGAAGGCATTAGCCAAGAAGCAATCGGCATCGCGGGTCACCACAAACTGAACAAGCTGATCGTTCTTTGGGACGACAACGCCATTACAATCGACGGCCCGACAAGCATGTCGACATCTGAAGATGTGCGTGCACGATTTGAAGCTTCTGCTTGGAACACTATCGGCGTTGACGGTCATGACACCGACGCGGTTTCAGCGGCAATTGAAGAAGCAAAAGGCAGCGACAAACCAACGCTTATCGCTTGTAAAACCACAATCGGTTTCGGCAGCCCAAACAAAGGCGGCAAGTCATCAGCTCACGGTTCACCTATGGGTGCGAGCGAGATTGAACTTGTTCGCGCTGAATTGAACTGGACGCACGCACCGTTTGAAATTCCGGCAAACTTGTTGGACGCATGGCGTGCAATTGGCCTTAAGGGTGCAAAAGACTCAATCGAGTGGGAAGATCGCCTGG
>JBMYWL010000127.1:0-5316 GCA_049607365.1 Alphaproteobacteria bacterium
ATGAAACAGCCGTGTGCCTGAAGCGTGTCAAAGTCGAGCGGAATGTCATTCATGGTTGCGGGTAACACGCCACCAGATGCACCACCGGGTAGGTAGGCTTTAAAGCTGTGTCCATCTTTCATGCCGCCGCAATAATCGTCGATCAGCGCCTGAATGGTAATGCCCGCTGGTGCAAGCTTTACGCCCGGGTCTTTCACATGGCCAGAAACAGAGAAAGAGCGCAGGCCCTTACGACCGTTCTCACCGTGGCTGGCGAACCAGTCTGCACCTTTGGTGATAATTTCCGGCACCCAATGCAGGGTTTCAACATTGTGAATCAAAGTTGGCAGACCAAACAAACCAACTTGTGTTGGGTATGGTGGCTTATGGCGTGGAATGCCGCGTTTGCCCTCAATACTTTCAAGCATCGCGCTTTCTTCACCGCAAATGTAAGCGCCAGCACCACGACGTAAGTGGATCTTCACGTGGTCGGCCATGCCAGTTGCTTCAACAGCGGCAATTTCATCCGCCAATATCTTCAGGACGGCTGGGTACTCGTCACGCATGTAAATGTAGCAATCTGTCGCTTCAGATGCCCAAGCGCCGATCAACATGCCCTCCAAAAACTGATGAGGCGAGTTTTCTAAATAATGACGGTCCTTAAAGGTGCCAGGCTCGCCCTCGTCACCGTTTACGGCCATCATGCGTGGGCCAGCTTCTTTGCGAACAAACTCCCACTTCATGCCAGTTGGGAATCCAGCACCACCAAGGCCGCGAAGGCCAGAGCCTTTTAAGCCAGCAATCATGTCTTCAACAGTGCGCTTGCCCGACAGACAATCTTGCAACACGGCGTATCCGCCCTCAGCCTTATAAGCTTCAAGGTTCTTATAAGCAGGAATTTTCGCGTGTGTGTCACCCGCGTTGGCTGCGGTTAAAATGCTGTCTGTTGTCGCATTGTCTATGTGGTTGTGGCCAACTTCAGCTGTTGGTGCGCACTGGCAACGGCCCATGCAGGGTGCGCGCAAAATGCGTACATCCGCACCAGACTTTTCTTCCAGCTCGGCGATCATTTTGTCAGCGCCAGCTAAAGCACACGACAAGCTTTCACAAACGCGAACCGTCACAGCTGGTGGGGGTGTTTCGCCCTCATACACAATGTCGAAGTGTGCGTAAAAAGATGCAACTTCGAACACTTCGGCCATGGCCATGCGGGTTATATCCGCAAGTGCGACCAAGTCAGCTGCTGGCAAATGGCCTTTGGCATCCTGAATAAGGTGAAGGTATTCAATCAATTCGTCTTTACGAATTTCGCGACCATCCAATAAGCCAGCTACGAAAGCTAAAGCGTCTGTATCTACTTGACGACCTTTGGGGAAAGGCGTGGCTTTACGGCGGCCAGCACCAGGGTGAATTTTTTTGTTTGGGTTCTGGTTGTCAGGTGTTTTCATATCTTCGGGCATATGCGCTCGTTTTTATAAAGAAGTGTTGGTTTTCAAATTTGGTCAAAGATGCCTTTGAAGCTGATTGCAAGCAATTCAAAACTGGCCATAAGACACTCTGTTTGAGACCTATATACCAACAATGTGACCATAAACGACAAAAGGGTGCGCTTTCACCCTAGTCAGCAGGCTCCAGATCAACGACTTTGGTGTTGATGACCACTTTGCCGCGATGTTCAAAATTAACCGTTGCCAATTCGTTTATGTAAGACTGAACCTGACCCAAACCCCATTCGGGTTCTTTTGGGTGTTTAACAAACGCACCGGGCTGAAGATCAAAAATGTGCATGTGCGTTCTCGTTGCGGTCAAATTTAAACATATGACCTATTACCAGTTTGAATACGTGCTGTCCCGTAAATGAGTCAGTATGTTGAATATATAAGGGTCATGCACCTAAAACGCCGAAACCTTAATACTGTGGAGTAACACGCATGGTGGATACTGATTTACCAACCGTTGCACCGGACTATGTGCCGACTGATGATGAAGACTACATGGGCCCAATGATGCGCGCCTATTTCCGTGGTCACTTGTTGAAATGGCGTAAAGAGCTTGATGATACAAATCGTGAAACGCTTGAGTCACTTCAAAACGACAGCTTGCATGTGGCTGAGGTGTTGGACCGGGCCTCGATTGAGACAGACAAAGCACTTGAGCTACGCACCCGGGACCGTGCACGTAAACTGATCGCTAAAATTGATCAGGCTATGCGTCGTATTGATACGGATGATTTTGGGTATTGCTTGGACACGGGCGAGCCGATTGGCGTAAAGCGTCTGTTGGCCAGACCAATTGCGACCATGACGGTTGAAGCACAAGAACAAAAAGAACGTCGCGAAAAACTACACAGCGACGACTAAGATACACAGTAACCGATCCCCGTATTTATTACGGGGTCCATTTTTAAGGTATGTCGTCCTTTGATGAATGGACCCCGCAACAAGTGCGGGGATCGCTCCATCGTATAAACACTCCGCCCGGTACAGCATGTTGTGTCGGGCTTTTTAATGTCCACAACATTTAGCATTTCGGCATAAAGTAAAAAGAACAAAACAAAAACACTTGACGCATGAGCGCGTTTTGTTCCATAAAGCTCACACCAGAACAAAACCAGTACAAAAGACAAAAAACAGTCCGCATCCCAAAATGCCGGCTTTTATCTGCAGCTAAAACTGAATTCCTGACGTTTTTAAAAGACTCGGGGCCGTGGCTGTGAAATAAGGAGCGCAAATGTCACAAGCTAATCTGAAATTGGTGGATACAAACACAGTGAACAAAGACAAAGCGCTAGACGCAGCAATCAGTCAAATCGAACGTGCCTTTGGTAAAGGCTCAATCATGAAACTTGGTGCCAACAGCCCGGTTGTTGAAACTGAAGTTGTTTCAACAGGCAGTATCGGTCTGGATATTGCACTTGGCGTTGGCGGTCTGCCCAAAGGCCGTATCATTGAAGTTTATGGACCGGAAAGTTCGGGTAAAACCACGCTTGCGTTGCACGTTGTTGCTGAAATGCAGAAGAAGGGCGGACAGTGTGCTTTCGTTGATGCCGAGCACGCACTTGACCCCAAGTATGCACGTAAGCTGGGTGTAAACCTTGACGAGTTGCTTATTTCACAGCCAGACACAGGCGAGCAATCGCTTGAAATCGCTGACACGCTTGTGCGTTCTGGTGCGGTTGACGTGTTGGTTGTCGACTCTGTTGCAGCACTTGTACCAAGGGCCGAACTTGAAGGCGACATGGGCGACAGTTTGCCGGGTTTGCAAGCCCGTTTGATGAGCCAAGCTTTGCGTAAGCTTACAGGTTCGATTTCCAAATCTAAAACCATGGTTATTTTCATCAACCAGCTACGTATGAAAATTGGTGTTATGTTTGGTAACCCTGAAACAACAACGGGTGGTAACGCGCTGAAGTTTTATGCTTCTGTACGTTTGGACATCCGTCGTATTGGTGCCATCAAGGACAAAGACGAAGTTACGGGTAACCAAACCCGTGTCAAAGTTGTTAAGAACAAAATGGCAGCACCTTTCCGTCAAGTCGAATTCGACATTATGTACGGCGAAGGCATTTCCAAGATGGGTGAAATTCTCGACCTTGGTGTATCAGGTGGCATCGTGGACAAATCGGGCTCATGGTTCTCTTACGGTGATCAGCGTGTGGGGCAGGGACGTGAAAACGCCAAGAACTTCCTACGTGAAAACCCGGAAGTTGCTCAAGAGATCGAGACCAAAATCCGCGCAAACGCTGGTTTATTGGCCGACAACATGTTGGATGGTAAAGAAACGGCAGAAGAAATTTCTGACGCTGAATTATAGACGCATGGTAAGTGTGGTGTGATGCATTCGCACTTATCATTTTCGTCAATTGAAGTATGAAGAGAGGAGTCTTAAACAGGCTCCTCTTTTTTTGTGTTTTCAAACCGAGATCTTAAACCATGACCCGTGCTAACTCGAGTGCCAATACAAGCGCAAGCGATATCCGTTCGACTTTTCTGTCCTATTACGGCAAAGACGGCCACGCAGAAGTTGCCTCATCGCCAGTTGTTCCTTTGAACGACCCAAGTTTGATGTTCACAAACTCTGGCATGGTGCAGTTTAAGAACGTTTTCACGGGACAAGAAAAGCGTGATTACTCGCGCGCAGTAACCAGCCAAAAATGTGTGCGTGCTGGTGGTAAGCACAACGACCTTGAAAATGTGGGTTACACCGCGCGCCACCATACGTTTTTTGAAATGCTCGGAAACTTTTCGTTCGGTGACTATTTCAAAGAACACGCGATTGAAATGGCGTGGAACCTGTTGACGTCTGAATTGGCACTGCCAAAAGAGAAGTTGTTGGTTACGGTTTACCATGAAGACGATGAAGCTGCGGCCTTGTGGCGTAAAATCGCGGGCATCTCGGACGACAAGATTATCCGCATCGCCACGTCTGACAATTTCTGGTCCATGGGTGACACGGGGCCATGTGGTCCGTGTTCGGAAATCTTCTTCGACCACGGTGACAAAGTCGCGGGTGGCCCTCCAGGATCACCAGATGAAGACGGCGATCGCTTCATCGAGATCTGGAATCTCGTCTTCATGCAGTACGAGCAATTGGATAAACAAACCCGCGTTGATCTGCCAAAGCCTTCAATTGATACGGGCATGGGTTTAGAGCGTATTTCAGCTGTGCTTCAGGGTAAGCACGACAACTATGACATCGACCTGATGCGTGCACTTATCGAAGCTTCTGCTGAAGCTTCTAGTGTTGATCCAGATGGCGCGTTTAACGTTTCTCACCGTGTGATTGCTGACCACTTGCGTTCTGCCGCATTTTTGATCGCGGATGGTGTTCTGCCATCCAACGAAGGTCGCGGATATGTTCTTCGACGAATCATGCGTCGTGGCATGCGCCACATTCACATGTTGGGCCAAAAAGACCCGATGATGTTCAAGTTGGTGCCAACGCTTGTATCTGAAATGGGCGACCATTTTGGCGAACTTCGTGAAGCACAAGCGCTTATCACGGAAACACTCAAGCTTGAAGAGTCGAATTTTAAACGCACACTGGACCGTGGTTTGAAACTTCTTTCCACTGAAACTTCCAAGCTTGGCGACAAGGAAACTTTGTCCGGCGATGTGGCGTTCAAACTTTACGACACTTACGGTTTCCCGCTTGACCTGACCCAAGATATTTTGCGCGGCGAAAATCGCGGCCTTGATTTGGCAGGTTACGACTCAGCCATGGAAAAGCAACGTCAAGATGCACGCAAAGCTTGGAAAGGCTCAGGCGATGCGGCAACGGAACGCTTATGGTTTGACCTTCGTGAGGAATTGGGCGCGACCGAGTTCCTAGGTTATG
>JBMYWL010000128.1:0-5293 GCA_049607365.1 Alphaproteobacteria bacterium
GTGGCAAGGTGATTATATGCTCAGCGATCGACAATTTGGTCAAAGGAGCATCTGGTCAAGCGATCCAGAACATGAATTTGCAGCTAGGCTTTGACGAAGCGCAAGGACTGTCGCGCGTGGCAATGTTCCCTTAAAGACTTGTTACGTCCTTTAAAGTCGGCATCGAAGCAGCGGTGCCCAACTTTGTGACTGACAAAGAAGCGGCTTTGTTCGCAAATTGTGCCGCATCAAGCAAGTTGTCTCCGGCAGCGATGCGGGTGGCGAGACACCCGGTGAAACAATCACCCGCGCCTGATGTATCCACAGAGTCTAAACCTGTCATAAAGGCTGGTAGGTGGTTGATTTCAGTGCCATCGTGAACAACGACGCCTTGATCACCCAATGTAAGACAAACTTGTTTAACACCCAAGCTAATGAAGGCTTCCGCAGCTTGTATAGCTTGCTCGACTGTTTTGACTTCGGTGTTTAACAATTGGCCCGCTTCAACTTCATTTGGCGTTAAGAGGTCGCAGCAGGGGTAGAGGTCCTCAGGTAGGGAAAATGCAGGGGCAGGGTTCAGGACTGTGTGTAATCCCAGTTCTTTGGCTTTACGGACCGCCGCAAATGTTGCATCCAGATTTGTTTCGAGCTGAGTGACAAAAATATGCGAACGCTCAAACAAGGGTGTCCAAGTGTCTAAGTCGGCCTGACCAATGTTGCCAGCTGGCCCCGGTGCGACAACAATAGAGTTATTACCTGTGGCTTTTGATATGGCGATTGACGCAGCGCCTGTTGAACTTGATTTGTCACGGACCACATGTTGGTGATCAATTCCAGCTTCTGTGTGTACGTCCGCCATCATGTTCGCAAAGGCATCGTCACCGACACGGCTAAGGAACGTTATGTCTCCACCAACTTTAGCAGCTGCAACGGCTTGGTTTGACCCTTTACCACCTGGACCCAACGTGACCCTGTTGGCGAGCAAAGTTTCGCCCTCAGCCGGAATGCGGTCGACTTCAAAAGCCAGGTCCGCGACAAACATGCCCAAAACCAGTATTTTCTTGCTCATTTGTCCCCTTGCATCACGCGAGCTGGTAAATTAGATAAGTCTTTATGGACGAGACAGACAAGCAGATGCAAGCGCTGATAGATCAACAAGATTGGTCCGGTGTTATGAATTCTTATCTACGTGCAGCTGAAGAAAAGGCTGCAACGCGAGATGTCGAGGCTTCCAGTTTTCTTATGACGCATGCACTGGTCTACGCTTATTTAGCGGGTGACAAACAACGGGCGGAACAGCTGGAGCATAAGCTTCAGCAATTGGGCAGACTTTAGACAAGAAAAAACCCCGCAGCGAAGTACGGGGTTTAATTTAACTTTATGAATAGTGGTCGTCGAAGTTACTTACGTAGCAATGACCAAGCTGCTGGCATTGCAAGTGCAGCGATAACCAATTTCAAAATGTCACCGTAGATGAAAGGGTAAAGACCAAACTGCAATCCCTTTTCAAGGCCTAGAAGTGACGACAGCCAAGTAACACCGAATAGGTAAATGATCGCGGTTCCGACCAACATCGCCATCGCAGTTCCCGCGATTGAACGATCAAAGCCACGCTCAGCTAACCAGCCGATTGTTGTCGCAGCTGCAAAGAAGCCAAACAAATAGCCTGCTGTTGGTCCTGCAAGGTGGTGTACACCGCCGCCGTTTGTGAATACTGGTAAGCCAACTGCGCCTTCTGCTAAATACAGAAGGATTGTAGCACCGCCGAGTTTCCAGCCGTAAGCCATACCGATCATCAACACGACCATTGTTTGCATGGTGATTGGAACAGGATAGAAAGGCACTTTAACATGCGCAGAAACTGCGAGAATGATTGAGCCTACAATTGCCAACAACGCAAATTTTGCGATCTTGTTTGTACCACTTACAGGCAAAGCGACGGATTGTAGGTTGGGGTGTGTAGTTGTCATCATGAGCGTTTCTCCGTTCTCATAAATTAAAGCGTTTGTCTTTGACTTGCGTTCTAACTGTTGCTTTCCAGTCTGTCCAGCTCATCTCTTATGGCTTGAGTGGGTGACAGACCATTTTCAGCTACCAATTTGCGTGAAGTAAGGCGACTTGCACCAGGTAGGCGAGCACCTTCCTGTTCTTCAATCGCCATCAACAATTCTTCAACCCTTTGAGCAAAATCTCCACCAGACATGGAGTTAGGGTCGATTGCAATGATCAATTGGCCAACAGATGGTGGATTGCCTTCGCCTTCAAAGAAGCTAGATGCTTCAAAACCAAAACAGGCACCAACTAACGCGGCTGCCAAAATTTCGACCATAAGAACCAAAGGATAACCTTTGGCATCGCCCATTGGTAAGCTTAGGCCTTTAAGAGCTGCTTTTGCGTCAGTTGTTTCTTTACCATCAGCGTCCAAAGCCCAACCAAGGGGAATTGATCTGTCTTCTTTTGCCGCAGCCATAATTTTACCACGCGCAACTTTAGCAAGCGACATGTCGATAACCAAAGGATCGCCATTTGTACGTGGTGCGCCAAACGCGACAGGGTTTGTGCCAAACAATGCACGCTTGCCACCCCAAGGGGCGATAGCCGAAGGTGAATTTGCAAACATAAGCGACACCAAACCAGCTTCGGCCAAACGCTCGACCTGTTGGCCAGCTTGTCCAGCATGGTGAGAGTTGTACACACCCGCACATGCTATGCCCGTAGCTTTACTGGTTTCAATTAACCAGTCGCAGGCCATGTTAAGGGCAGGGTAGGCGAAACCATGTTTTGCATCGATACGCGCAGCGCCTGTTTTAACTCGCTCGAGTGAAGGCTTAACAAACCCCATGACCTTACCGCTTTTTGCCTGTGCAGCGTAAGAGGCGACACGTGACAGACCGTGGCCAGCTTGACCATCACGCTCCGCCAAAACAAGTGCTGTCGCGACTTGTGTGGCAACCTCTGGGTCTGTTTTGTTTGATGCTAAAATAGTGGCTACACGATCAATCCAGTTTTCAATCGTCAATGTTTTGGCATCACTCATGGGGCGGTTCCTTTTTTGAAATCTGAATTCTGGTTTGCTTTCCTTCTGAGTAGCTTTAAAACCAACCGCAAGGAAACACATTTAGCGGGTGGCAGGGTTCATGAACACGTCAAAAAAAAATGAAAAAAGAACCAAGGGACATTTTCCAGACGCAGCGGAAGATTGTCGCCGTGCGGAAGAAGTGCCAGATACGCAGCAAACCCGCTCGCCTGCCTACAAACTTGCTTTTGATGATGACGCGTTTTTACTTTCGGAAGAAATGCGCTCAGTTCGCATACAACTGGAAATGCAAAAGCCTGAATTAGTTATGCAAGAACGCGGCATTGAATCAACAATCGCGATTTTTGGTGGTGCGCGAATTCCAGCACCGGGTCAAAAGGTGTCGGGTAAACCAGCTGCAATTGCAAAGTCACTTGAAGACAAATCTGATTGGTATCAGGTTGCGGAGGATTTTGCCAAGTTAGCATCTAAGGAAGCTATGCGCACATATGGCAAAGAATACGTTGTTGTCAGCGGTGGAGGCCCAGGCATTATGGAGGCCGCCAACAAAGGCGCACAGGAACTTGGCGCGCCCTCAATCGGTTTGAACATTGTGCTGCCACACGAGCAAGCGCCAAATGAGTTCATAACGCCGGAACTGTGTTTCAATTTCCACTACTTCGCGACACGGAAAATGCATTTCCTAATTCGCGCAAAAGCGTTGGCGGCGTTCCCGGGTGGGTTTGGCACTTTTGATGAGTTGTTCGAAACCTTGACCTTGATACAAACAAAGAAAATTGAACCTATGCCGGTATTGTTGTTCAATGAAAGCTTTTGGCGTGATGTGATCAATTGGGAGAAACTGGCCGAACATGGAACTATCTCAGAAGATGATCTAAAGCTGTTTCATTTTGTTGAAACTGCCGAGCAGGGGTGGAAGATCATTCAGGACTTCCACGGGATCTGATTATGGCCAAGAATGTCGCAACATCACTGGATGTCGCAAAACTGGCGGGCGTCAGTCAATCCGCGGTCTCGCGTGTTTTTACACCGGGTGCATCTGCGTCGAAAAAAACGATCGAAAAAGTCAAGATAGCCGCTAAAGAACTGGGTTATAGACCCAACGTTCTCGCGCGTTCCTTAACAACAGGTCGCTCGCGCATAATTGGGTTGGTGGTGGCTTATCTTGAGAATCAGTTTTACCCACAAGCGCTGGAACTGTTGTCAAAAGCTTTGCAACAAAAAGGGTATCACGTACTTGTTTTCATGGTGTCCCAAACACGCGGAAACATAGACGAAATTCTTCAAGAAATACTGGACTATCAAGCAGACGGCATCGTCATGGCGTCTGTTGCTATGTCCTCGGAATTGGCAGAGTACTGCCAATCAGCTGGCGTGCCCGTCGTACTTTTTAACAGAAGTCATGACGATGAACGCCTGTCGGCTGTTACAACAGACAACCACGAAGGCGGCAGAAAAGTTGCCGACTACCTGGTACGGTCTGGGCACAAGCGCATCGCCTATATCGCTGGTTGGGAAGGGGCTTCAACCCAACGTGACCGCGAACAGGGCTTTTTGGACGGGCTTCAAAGTGCTGGCCAAACTGTGTTTAAGCGAGAGGTTGGAAATTTCTTGCATGAAGACGCGATTGCCGCCACCAAGCGATTGTTTGAAGGCCCAACCAATCCAGATGCGGTATTTGTTGCCAATGACCACATGGCATTTGCTGTCATGGACACAATTCGCGACACTTTGGGCCTGAAAATACCGGAAGATGTCTCGGTTGTGGGCTACGATGATGTTCCAATCGCCGCTTGGCCAGCTTATTCACTCACGACGGTTCGCCAACCCTGCAATCGCATGGTCGCTGAAACTGTTGATATTTTAATGAGCGGCATAAACGCTCACCAAGCAAACGGTGGCGCTTGTGAAGTGCGAAAAACGCAAATTGAAGGGCCTTTGATTATAAGGGGGTCGTCTAGGTGATTTTCATCATAAGACGGGCAGGGATCAGGCTGTAACCTCTACAGTTCAGGCCTTTTTAGCCAAAGCTTTTTCCATAGCATACATGAAGGTTTCAAACTCTTCTGTTGATATGTCGACCGTGTGCTTTCTGGTTGGAAATTTGTTACTTTCAACGTCTTTGCCTAACTCGCTGAAAGCGGCGATAGCATCTTTGTTTAGGCGCTCATATTCGGCTGCGTGGTTCCGGTATACTTTTGCGTGACGCGGTATATGCCCAGTGTTGTAACCTAACAAATCTTCTGCAAATAAGCTTTGGCCGTCGCATCCAGCACC
>JBMYWL010000129.1:0-5272 GCA_049607365.1 Alphaproteobacteria bacterium
CCCCCTCGCCTTTCTGTCCCCAACGATACAATCCCTGATCTTAGAGGGAAAACAACCAGTTGAATGGACAATTAAAACACTGATAAAGCAAAATATCCCCTTGGATTGGGACGAACAGCATCAAAAACTGCTGAAAGCCTGAATTTTCGTAATCAACATCGATTTAAAATTCCCTGCATTTCCCTGTTTATGCAAATTAGTTCCCTGTTTCACCTCTAGGGAATTTTTTTATTTCCCTAATAGATTCAATATCTTAGATGCACAGAAACCTGCCTATTGATGGTTTCGGAAAAATATTCCCTGTTAATTTCCCTGTTACCAGGGAAATCTAACCAAAAGCGCACCTCACTAATTGGCCAACAGAGACTTTTGATATAAATGGGGGAAATAGGCCGTCTCAAGACGTAACTAAGCAAAAACAGAGACGAGCTAAGCCTTTGAAAATACGCAGTAATTTGGGGTTAATGTAGATTTTTGAAATTCTTGGAAAGGTCGATGGCGGAGAGAGAGGGATTCGAACCCCCGGAGAGTTTCACCCCTCAATGGTTTTCAAGACCACCGCATTCAGCCACTCTGCCATCTCTCCGCATATTCAAACCCAAAAAGGTCGAATAAATATAACACTTTTCTGTGTGCAAAACAGCCGTGGCGCCGTCTTGTTGAGAAGTTTCTATGGTAGTTTAGGATTGTTTGCAACAAAGAAAAGACCCAACAAAAAACATAGGGGGGTTTCCAACTTAGAGTGGCTGACTGTGATGGCGCACTCCTGTCTTTAAGTTGGGCATTAATTCACTCTTAAGAAGTAAGGTGATTGAAGAGTGTGTAATTCTTTGTGAGTGATCATGAAACACTCACACTTGGCGCTAGACTCGTCTTTCAGCCTAAACTACTCTGTAATTAAATATTTAGAAAGGGTCTGAAGATATGATTAAATCCATTTCACTTGCGGCGGTTGCTGTATCCTTAATGACATCATCAGCATTTGCTGCAGGGCATTGTGCGGGCGGTAAAACACTGACAGATGGCAAATTGACAATTGCTACTGGTAACCCTGCCTATTTCCCGTGGGTGCTTGATGATGCACCTGAATCTGGCAAAGGTTTCGAAGCAGCGGTCGCCTACGCAGTTGCTGCGGAGATGGGCTTTGCTGCAAACGATGTGGTTTGGGTGAGATCTAGTTTTGACGAAGCAATCCAACCTGGTGTGAAGAATTTTGATCTTAACATGCAGCAATACTCCATTACTCCAGAACGCGATGAAGTGGTTGATTTCTCTGCCCCTTATTATACGGCACCAATGGCGGTATTGGTCGGGTCAGGTGCAATTGATACACCTGCGACAATGGAAGCGCTGAAAGGTCTGAAATGGGGCGCTTCTGGCTCCCATACATCTGTTCAGAAGATTATGAATGACATAAAGCCAACTAGCGACCCCCTGTTGTATGGCGACAATGCTGACATAAACGCTGCAATATCTGCGAACCAAATTGATGGTGCATTGTTTGACCTTCCAACTGCTCTGTTTTTGAGCGCAGTGATGATTGAAGGATCAAAAGTCATTGGTCAATTCCCGTCTGATGACTCTGACGGTGGTGATCAGTTCGGCATGTTGATGGAAGAAGGTAATCCTTTAAAAGCTTGTGTTGATGAAGCTTTATCCGCGTTGACTGACAACGGAGAGCTTGCTGCTATTGAAGCAACTTGGCTGCAAGACACGACTGGTGTACCGCTGATTAAGTAGAGTGCGTAACAATAAAGTGGCGGGAAATACCCGCCGCGAAGTTTATCAAGCCAAACGTCGTCGTCGTTCGATATTCATTGCGACAACCAGCACATTGCTTGTGATTGCAGCACTGGTCGTTCTAATTCCGATGACACCTGGCTGGGAAAAAGTTCAGAAAAGCTTTTTTAATGGAGCGGTTTTAGCAAAGACATTTCCAAAACTGCTTGATGCGTTTTTGGTCAATATAATGATTTTTGCGTGGTCAGCTCCACTTATCGCAATTCTAGGATTATTGATTGCTCTGGCTAGAGACGCAAAGTCCCCTGCCCTGTTTCCGCTTCGTATTTTTGGTGCTGCCTTTACGGATATTTTTCGTGGGGTGCCTGTGATTTTGACCGTGTATCTAATCGGTTTCGGTATTCCAGGACTAGGTTTGCCTAGACCTTGGAACTCACCCTATATTTGGGGCTCACTGGCATTGATTTTGACATACTCGGCCTATGTTGCGGAGATATTTCGATCTGGAATTGACAGTGTTCACCCCAGTCAACGTTCAGCTGCTCTATCGCTGGGCTTGTCAGAACGGCACGTAATGCGCGATGTGGTTCTTCCACAAGCGGTTCGCAACGTCGTTCCTTCACAAATGAATATGTTGATTGCTCTACAAAAAGATGTTTCTTTGCTTAGCTTTATTGGACCGGTAGAAATTTTCCGTCAAGCAGGCGTGTTCAAGTCTCTCATGGCAAGTTTCACGCCTTATGTGGGTGCTGCTATAATCTTTCTAATTTTAACTGTGCCAGCCACGCGCTATGCTGATCATTTGATGAGCCGGCAAGCTAGAGAACGCAGCTGATGGCAAAACTTGAATTGCGCAACGTCGTTAAACGTTTTGGCAACGTAACGGTCTGTAACGGAATTAACTTGGATGTTGATCAAGGACAGATGGTATGTTTGATTGGGGCATCTGGTGCGGGAAAATCGACACTTCTTCGCTGTATCAATCTGTTAGAACCGACTGAAGATGGCGAGATTTTCTTAGATGGTGAAGACATTGCTGTTCCAGGTCTTGACCCTCAATCAGCGCGCAAAAAAATTGGTATGGTGTTTCAAAGCTTCAACCTTTTTCCACATATGACAGCTCTCGAAAATGCCATATTGGCCCCACGTCGGGTTTATAAACGATCTAAAGTTGATTTGAAACCTGAGGTCATGAAACTGTTTCACCAGTTTGGATTAGCGGAAAGAATGAACAATTACCCAGACCAATTGTCTGGCGGACAGCAACAACGTGTTGCTATCATTAGGGCTCTGGCGATGAGGCCGGACGTGATGTTGTTTGATGAGATAACTTCAGCTTTGGATCCGCAGTTAGTTGGCGAAGTGTTGGATGTGTTGAAGGCGCTTAAGGCACAGGGCATGACTATGATACTTGCCACACACGAAATGCAGTTTGCACGAGAAGTGGCGGACAAAATATGTTTTTTGAAAGACGGTGTGATCATCGAAGAAGGCACACCAGAACAACTGTTTGAAGACCCCAAACAAGAAGCGACAAGGTCCTTTTTAGCGCGAGCGTTGAAATAGACTTCTCTACAAAGCATCTGGCTTGGCGATGTCAGTGAAGCAATTTGCTCTGCAAGGATGATTGGTTCGCCACAGGATACTAAAGTAAAGGATACTAAAGTAAGATTCATAGTTAACGAGTTTGCAGGCTAAGAACCAGTCTCCCTATTCGCTAAGTGAACAATCTTATTGCTGGTGCTTACCGAATAATGGCTATTTTCTTAGCAAAAAGGGTATAACTAGGACGCATGATGACACAATCTATGAAAGTTTCGAGCAAGCTCTATCATGAAGGTAAGGTAATAAATTTACCCCCTTCAGATTGGATGGGCTTCATAAGAGGAAAGTCTTATTCAGCCATTATATTCGATTGTGATGGAACTTTGGTAGAGAGTAGTGAAGTTCATTTTAGATCATTTCTGAGTGCTGCAAAAGCTCAAGGGTTTGAATTAGACCGAGACTGGTATTACGATCGCACTGGTTTGGACCGTAATTCTTTGTTCGAAGCATTTTCTGAAGCATTTGCACCAGAATTTGATATTGCAGAAGCTTGCGTCAACAGCATTTCCTATTTCGTTGAACATAGTGATCTGGTTCAGCCGATAGCCTTGGTCCAAAACTTGGTTATCGATTTGGCAGGTTCTTATGCATTAGCCGTTGCGACGAATGCTGAACGACAAGTTGCAAAGGCATCTCTAAAATCAGTCGATTTATGGGATCAATTTTCAATACTTGTATCTGTTTCTGATGGGGTACCGCCCAAACCTGCTCCAGACATGTTTTTGAAAGCTGCGGAACTTCTTCATACACCAATTAATCAAGCATTAGTTTTTGAAGATTCAAACGAAGGTGTTAAGGCTGCGCTGAATGCTGGAATGGATGTAATACAAGTGAAAATAGAACATCAGGAGGAAAAATAGCTTGAGTCGACAAACTGCTGCAGAGGCAATTGCAAAAAATGCCGGCGAACTGGCGTTGAAATATTTTAATAATCAGCAAAATCTTGTTATTGAACAGAAGGGTGACCAAGACTTTGTTTCACAGGCCGACAAGAATGTGGAGGATTGCATTCGTCTGGCTTTGGAGAAAGAGTTTCCGAACGATAGTATTGTTGGCGAAGAAGGTGAAAATAAATCTGGAACTTCGGGCTTCACATGGGTTATTGACCCAATTGATGGTACTACAAATTTCATAAACGCGTTGCCCGCTTGGTGCATCGTGTTAGCGGGCGTAGAAGAAGGGCAAGTACAGGTTGGGATCATTTACGATCCCGTTCATGACGAGATGTATGCTTGTACACGAGGTCAAAGTGCATCTTTGAATGGAACGGTCCTGCCCCAGCTTAAGCCAAAAAACGTAAATGAAGGATCAATTGCTGTTGGTATTAACAATCGTGTATCAATAGTAGGAGCCCAAAGCGTAATTTCTGATATTTTGGTAGATGGTGGTTTGTTTCATCGAAATGCTTCCGGCGCATTGTCGTTGGCGTACGTCGCGGCTGGAAGACTGACCGGATATATAGAAGAGCATATGAATGCATGGGACTGTTTAGCGGGCCAGTTGCTAATTGAATGTTGCGGAGGTGGTATTGAAAAACAGGATGCGGACCAAATGATATTAAGCGGTGGACGTGTTGTTACTGGGTGTCCAGACGTATTTGAAGCACTGGTAGAAAGTGCTGAACGTCATTTTGTTGGTTGAAAACGACATATGGCCCTTGAATTTGGATTATGAATCGTTAGTCTCGACATTTGACAAAGCCCATTTGCAAGCGGGCTTTGATAAAGCGTTTCTTAAAGAACCAAAAATGAATTGGTCTTTCATAACCAACTAAAAAACTAAATTGGAGGATTTTATGAAAAAAACCTTATTGGCAACCCTAAGCGTCCTAGCTATTTCAGCTGGAATTTCAACAGCAGCAACTGCTAAAGAAAAACTGACTTATTATTGCTCTGCGCAAGAAGAGTGGTGCCAACTTATGGCAAAC
>JBMYWL010000130.1:0-5220 GCA_049607365.1 Alphaproteobacteria bacterium
TATAATCGCTGGGCGTTCAGCCTTTTTCAAGGCATCAACGGCAGCGGCCAATTGAGCTGTGTCTGGTCTTGGACGCGCGATGCGATGAACGCGTTTTTCAAAAAATACTTCCGGATAGTCATATGCCATGCCCTGCACATCTTGCGGCAAGCCGATAAACGCCGGACCACAATCACCTGGGTCAAGCATCATACTTAGGGCTTGGGGCAAAGATTGCATCAATTGTTCGCCGTGGGTAATTCTGTCCCAGTAACGCACAACTGCTTTAAAACTATCATTCACTGTAATTGTCGGGTCGCCAAAATGTTCGGCTTGCTGCAACACAGGGTCTGGGCGTCTGGAAGAAAATGTATCACCCGAGATAAACAAAATGGGCAATCTGTTTGCCAACGCCACGCCAGCTGCCGTCACCATGTTCGTCGCACCAGGGCCAATCGAGGAAGTTGCGACCATAATGCGTTCGCGTCGCATGGCCTTGGTGTAGGCAACACCAGCCAACGCCATGGACTGCTCGTTTTGACCACGCCAAGTTGGCAGCTCGTCCTGAACACGCTCTAGCGCTTCGGCCAAGCACGTCACGTTACCGTGCCCAAATATGCCGAACACACCCGCAAACAAGGGCTTCTCATCACCTTCAGATGTAATGATGTACTGGCTTGTCATCCAACGAACCAAAGCCTGCGCCATGGTTAACCTTTGGGTAGATTGGGTCGTGCTCATGCGGGATCTTCCAAAACAATTTATAGCTTTAGAACTTATGCATCATGTTGGCCAATTCGCAAAGTCTGAAGTTTGGAAACGCTCCCACCGTCAAGTTTGAACCCGTTTTTTGAGAATCTGGATTCTGGATCAAGTCCAGAATAGGAACACCCCTAGACATCGAGCATAATCTTGAATTCGTCACGAATTCGGGCATCCGTCACGGCATCAATATAATTGGGTTTGTGCTCGTCCAAAATTGAACGCGCACGAAGTTTGGACTTTGCCCACATGTCTTGTGCGCCACTTTCAGCCCAAACCGTTGGTTGATCACGATCTGCCAACGTCGGGTAGAAGTAATCACGCTGCATCGCCGCCATAGTGTGATCCCCACCCAAAAAATGCCCCTCGCCCGTTACCGCCAAACGAATAGCGTCAAATCCAAGCGTTTCCTCTGTCACTTCAACACCACGGATCATACGCGTGATGTGGGAGAGCATTTCGTCGTCAGCAACCATGGCTTCAAACGACACGCCCAGCAAGCTCGCCATCATGCCAGCTGACTCGTAAACCATGTTCGCGCCCGCCATGCCAGCCGCTAATGCAGCCAGTGCTTTCTCCATACCCATTTGGGCGTCAACGGCCTTGGCATCTGCCATAGAAGCCGCAACACCCGTCGGCAACCCGAAATAATTGCCGATTTGTGCCGAAGCCGCGTTCATGACGGATATTTCACCGCCGCCACCGCAGAAAGCCCCCGTACGCAAATCAATAACGAACGGCCAGTTAGAAAATATCATCGGGTGACCAGGTGCTAAAACGTTCACCATAATCAATGCTGCAAGTGTTTCAGCCGTAGTCATTGCCAACATGCCGGCAAGTGTTGCGGGTGCTGTCGCACCGGATTGCGCGGCGATAATCGCGTTAATCGGCATGTTGTTTTTAATCGCGACCTCCGCCACATCCAGCGCGTCTTCACCGTAGCGCAAAGGCGATATAATCGGGGAAATGTGCGCCTTACAAAACGGGCGTTTTTTAAATTTGCCTTCACCACCCAGAACCATGTCAAACATATGCACACAGGGGTCAACGTGTTCGCCAATGAAGAATGAAGTTCCTACCGGTTTTTGTGTTCCCGCCAACAAAGCGTAAGCCGTGTTTACATCTAAATCTCTATTGTCAGGCAAGTCTGTTGCGACGCAACAACGTGTAAACCAGCTTATGTTGTCGAGCTTGTCGGCCAAGCGCGTGAAGTCGTACAGGTCTTGCAACGTAGAGGCACGGTAAAGGCCTGTGTCCATGTCCAGAGTTTGAACCGCAGCACCGCCCGTTCCAAAATAAACGCGTTCCCCACCAATTTCGAAATCATATTTGGGGTCTCGCCCGTACATGGGAATAACTTTTGGTGCTTTGTCGATTATATCCTCGACAAAAGAACGCGGATAACAAAGCCGCCCAAGTTCGTTTAAATGCGCACCAGCTGCAATTGCCTGTTCCTTAAACGATGGTGGAATCTGCGACATGCCTATGTCTGACAAAATCCGAAACGCTGTATCAACAACTTGCTTTAGGTCATGGTCAGACAGGGGCTTGTAAGCACCACCCACCTGTCCCGGTGGGCACGGGTTTATTTCTTGTTCAGTTGCCATTCTTGCGGCGACGCGAGATGCGCGGCCACCTGATCTTGCAGCACGTTTCGTCATATTACCCTCACCTGTATCCGCTTCGCATAAACAACAGGTTTGGTCGCATCTCTCGTCAAATCGCGACGAAAACGCCATTTTCTCATTTTCAAGATCCAAAACGTGAGGTGATTTAGCACAGACTTGACGAGCCACCTTATACCGTAGCAGATAAAACAAATACCTTATGGTCAAACGGGGAATGTCTTCTCATGAAATCAAGCACTCAAGTCGTCGTAATTGGCGGTGGCATAGCCGGATGCTCCACCATTTATCACCTGACGCAAGAAGGCATTACAGATTGCGTGTTGATAGAGCGTGACGAGTTGACCAGTGGCACCACTTGGCACTCAGCGGCACAGGTGACCAACTTTGGCGGCAACCAAACAATGGTCGGGCTAAAAACCCATTCGATCAACCTGTATCAAGAACTGGCAAATGACCAAGACTACCCCATAAACTACCACCATGCTTCTGGCGGGTTTCGCTTGGCCTCCACACAAGACCATTTGGACGGGTATCACCACTTTGCCAGCATGGCCAAGGGCATGGGCGTCGACTTTGAGGTCATTGACGCCGCCGAAGTCAAAAAGCGCCACCCCCTGATTAACACGGACAAGGTAATTGGTGCCTTGTGGGACCCGTTGGACGGTGACATTGACCCCGCACAGCTGTGCCAAGCCCTAACCCGTCGTGCCCGCAACGCTGGTGCGGAGGTTGTTCGTTTTAACCCCGTGACCGGCTTGACGCAAAACGAAGATCTATCATGGATTGTCCACACCGAACAAGGCGACATAAGCTGCGAAAAAGTGGTGAACGCTGGCGGGTATCGCTGCAACGAAATCGCCGCGATGATGGGCAATGAATTACCCGTTGCCAGCATGGAACACCAATACATGCTAACCGAAACAATTCAAGAAATTGAAGCGCTGGATTTTCGCTTACCCCTAATCCGTTGTCCAACAAGTGACTTTTATCAACGACAGGAAAAGAACGGTCTGTTAATCGGGTTTTACGAGCAGGACTGTAAAACTTGGGGTCTTGATGGCATTGACCCGAATTTCTCTATGGATCTATGCCCAGATGACCTCGACCGAGTTACGGACGTTATGGAGGGCGCATTTGACCTGCTGCCTTGCCTGACCGAAGCCGGAATTCACTCAGTTGTAAACGGCCCAATCACCTACACGCCTGACGGCTTGCCCTTGGTTGGCAAAGTTCCAGGCAAACGGAATGCATACTGTATTACCGGACTTCGTGCTGGTTTGGGTGAAGGCGGTGGCCATGGTTGGCTTTTGGCGCAAATCATCGCCCACGGCGAAGCGTCATATGACACATGGTGCTTGGACCCAAGACGTTTCACGCAATACGCCAACGAAGAATTCACCGCTTTAAAAGCGATTGAGGATTATCAGAACGAATTCCGCTTCCACATGCCGCACGAGTTCCGCCCAGCTGGTCGAATGGCAAAAACAACAAGCCTTTACGACAAACTGGAAAGCACAGGCGCTGCGTTTGGAACCGTAAACGGTTGGGAGCGCGCCCTGTATTTCAAACCAAGCCCAAACTTCAAAGAGACCCATTCGTTCCGTTTCAATGAAACGCACGATGTTGTCGCAGCCGAAATACACAACCTGCAAACCAATGTCGGCATTATGGAAGTCAGCGGGTTCAACCGATACAAAATCACTGGCAATGGCGTTCACGATTGGCTTGACGGCATCATGTGCTCGCGTGTTTCGCGTGAAACAGGGAAAGTTGGTCTGGCCTATTTTCTAAACCATCATGGCAATGTTAAAGGCGAAGCAACGCTTGCCAACATGCCTGACGGTTCAGTTTGGTACGGGTCCGCAGCAGCCGCTGAATATCATGACATGGACTGGCTGGTTGAACACTTACCCAACGACAAGTCAATCCAAATAGAAAGCCTGACCAACACCCACACAATTTTGGTTGTCGCTGGTCCCAACGCCCGCCAGCTTATGCAAGTTGCGGCACCCAGAACCGACTGGTCAAAAGCCGCATTTCCATGGTTACGAGCAAAAGAAATTCGAATTGGCGCCGCCCAAGCAATCGCCATGTCGGTTTCATTTTCAGGTGAACACGCGTACGAAATTCACGTGCCAAACGAACAGCTGGCGTTGGCGTATAAACTTTTGTGTGAAGCTGGAACAACGTTTGGCTTGGGCCACTTTGGCTTGTTCGCAACTGAGTCTATGCGGCTTGAAAAGGGCTATCTGCATTGGAAAGCGGACTTGATAACCGAATTTAATCCGTTTGAAACGGGCCTATCGCGCTTTGTGGATTTGAACAAAGACTTCATCGGTAAAGAGGCATTGCTCGCGATGAAAAACGCGCCCAGAAAACAACTGGCTTGCTTTGAACTCCACACGAACGAAGGGCCCGCACACAGTGGCGATTCAGTTTTAATTGAAGGCAAGGTTGTTGGCACAATCACATCCGCTGGATGGGGCCATCGCGTGGGCAAAAACTTGGCATACGCCTTTGTGTCACCAGAAATCGCCAAGGTTGGCAATGACATGCAGGTGCAAACGCTTGGTAAAGAAATTCCAGCAACAATTATCGAGTTTGGTCAGTATGATCCCGAAAACCTGTTGGTTCGAGGGTAAATCTCCCTACCCTTGATTTAATCAAGGGTCCAGTTACAGTGGCAAAAATGGACTCTGGAATAAATCCAGAGCAAGGAAAACCAAAAATGAAAACCTTCACTAAGCCCTTCACACAACAAGAAGCAATTCCAGAATCAGCAATTGAACGCGCCGTTGAAATTTTGCGAAATGGTCGCTTGCATCGCTATAACGTTGTCCCGGGGGAGGTT
>JBMYWL010000131.1:0-351 GCA_049607365.1 Alphaproteobacteria bacterium
TGGTCTTTCATGGCCGCGAGTGCTACGGCTTTTGGAATGGCGACGATAAGGCGCGGGTCGAACGGTGCCGGAATAATATAGTCGGGGCCGTATTTCAGCTTTTTGCCGTAGGCATCGCCCACCTCGTCCGGCACGTCTTCACGTGCCAGTTCTGCCAAAGCGTTCGCGGCGGCGATTTTCATGTTCATGGTAATGGCTGTTGCACGAACATCCAACGCGCCACGGAATATGTAAGGGAATCCAAGTACGTTGTTGACTTGGTTGGGGTAGTCAGAGCGTCCAGTGGCCATAATGGCGTCATCACGCACAGCCTTAACCTCTTCCGGTAAAATCTCCGGCGTCGGGTTGGCC
>JBMYWL010000131.1:361-5212 GCA_049607365.1 Alphaproteobacteria bacterium
AATAATTGGGTTGTCGGCCATGCTGGCGACCATCTCACGGGTGACAGAGTTTGCACCTGCCAGCCCGAAGAACACGTCGGCGCCTTTCATGGCATCTTCAAGTGTGCGGTTGTCTGTCACGACGGCGTGGCCAGATTTCCACTGGTTCATGCCCTCTGTTCGCCCTTGATAAATGACGCCGTGTCGGTCGAGCATTTGCACGTTGCCGTGTGGCATGCCCATGGCTTTCAACAGCTCGATTGATGCGATGGATGCCGCACCAGCGCCAAGCGCCACCATTTTACAGGTCTTTATGTCACGACCTGTCAGCTGCATGGCGTTGATTAAACCTGCGGCAGCAATAATCGCGGTACCGTGCTGGTCATCGTGCATGACCGGAATATCGCAGAGCTCTTTCAGGCGAGACTCAATCTCGAACGCGGCAGGGGCGGCGATGTCTTCAAGGTTGATGCCACCGAACGAAGGCGCCATTAAACGAACGGCTTCCACGAATGCATCCACGTCTTCCGTGTCCAGCTCTATGTCCACGCCGTCGACGTCGGCAAAGCGTTTGAACAACACGGCCTTACCCTCCATGACGGGTTTGGAGGCGAGCGCACCCAAGTTTCCAAGGCCAAGTACAGCTGTACCGTTGGAGATGATGGCCACCAGATTGGACTTGGCAGTGTAGTCGTATGCTAAGTCGGGGTTGGCTTGAATCTCAAGACAGGGGGCAGCAACACCGGGTGAATAGGCAAGTGACAAGTCCCGTTGAGACGTCAGGGGTTTGGTTGCCCGAACCTCCAGCTTGCCTGGGCGACCGCTTTTGTGCATGGCCAAAGCTTCCATGTCCAAAGCGCTGTAATCTGTGTCTGCAAAAGTCTTTAACTTAAGGTCGCTCATTGTTTTTGCGGGCTCTTTATATATAAAAGGGACGAGTCTGTATTTCTGAACACCTTGCTTAACACAGTGTTTGGTGGGAAAAAAGCCCGTATCCCAGATGGTGGATGCTTGATTGGGCCCAATAATACATGCACACAGTTCTGGTCTGTTGTTCTGGAGGCCTTTTGGAACACCTACGGCGTTGACTCATTCAAAGACCATCCCTATACACAGCGACTTAGAAACCAATACATTTAGTTTAAGAGATCGCTATGAAGCGCACATTCCAACCTTCCGTTATTAAGCGTAAACGTCGTCACGGTTTTCGTGCACGCAAAGCCACTGTTGGTGGCCGTCGTATTTTGGCCGCTCGCCGTTCAAAAGGCCGTTCAAAACTTTCTGCTTAATGCTTTTGAGTTTGTAGCAGCTTCTCTTTCAAAAAAGAGAAGCTCGTGACTCAAGATACGTCTACCGAACTTCCTGTTGAAGTTCTCCGCCTGAAAAATCGTAAGGATTTTCTGAGCGCCCATCGTTATGGCCGAAAACATGTCAGCGATGGATTTTTAATCCAATGCCGCAAACGCCGCGAAAACTCAGACGCAGAGCCTGACCACGCGCAACCCCGTCTTGGATTTACCGCCAGCAAAAAAGTTGGAAACTCTGTTGCTCGCAGCCGTGCCAAACGTCGTTTGCGCGCCCTTGCCCATGACATTCTGACACGCGAAGGCCTGATTAAGCCTGCTAGGGATTATGTGTTAATCGCGCGGCCTGAAACCTTGGTCATATGTTTTGAAACCATGAAGGTTGATTTACGCCGAGCCTTAGAAAAGTTGGAAAAGCCACAATCCAACTACAGACCCAAAACAAAAAACACCAAACCTAAAGCAAAAACCAAATGACGCCAAAACACAACCATCTGGGCGTGAAGCTGGTGCGTGTGTTGATCACCATTTATCGTTATACTTTGTCGTTGGTGATTGGTCGCGCGTGTCGCTTTGCCCCAAGCTGTTCGGAATACACCCTTGAAGCCGTTGAAAAACATGGTGTGATCAAAGGTTCATATTTGGGATTAAGGCGCATTGGCAGATGCAGACCGGGTGGCGGTGATGGATTCGACCCTGTGCCAGATACTTTTCCAGAGACTTTTAGGTGGCGAAAACCCACAAAGTAGCAGCTGCTAGGGTTAAGAAACATTGGCGATCCACCGTCCGGTTGGTTTAAAAGGCTGAAAACAAAAATTCGGGCGTTTGCCTTGCCACTGGTCGCAGATGGCTTGCAAGGGGACCCACCAAGCAGGAATAAGGTTCAATGGAAGAACAACAGCGTAATTTATTGCTGGCAGTTGTTTTGTCAGTCGCGGTTTTGATTGGCTGGCAGATTTTTGTCGAAGGCCCAAAGCAACAGGCGGCACGCGAGCAAGCTGAAGCCCAACGCGTTCTTCGCGAGGCGCAAGAGGCGGCGAACCCGAGTACTACAAGTGGCATGCAGCCAGCGGCCAATGGCTCTGTTGCCAGCTCTGGCAACCAAACCCCGACCACGACAGCCAGTCCCACAGCACCCAAGGGTGAAGTTCTAAAGTTCACGACCAGTGCTATGACAGGTGCCTTTAACACCAAAGGCGCACGTTTGGATGACGTTACCTTAACCAAATATTTTGAAACGCAGGAAGAAGGCTCTGACAACATTCACCTGCTAAAGCCTTCCAACACGGCAAAGCCTTACTTTGCAGACTACGGTTGGAACATTTTTGGCGATGTTAAAAAACAGGCAACAACACCTGACACTGTTTGGAACGTTGAATCACAAAGCGACACAGTCACTGTCATGACCACTGAACTTGATGGCATGTCTTACCGTGTGACTTACGAATATGGCACCAAAGACTATTTGGTGAACGTGAAACAAGAAGTCACCAACACCAGTGCTGACACAGTCGACATTCGCCCCTATGGCCGCATCATTCGCTATGGTGAGCAAGATGGATCATCGTTCTTCATTTTGCACGAAGGCATGATCGGTTATTTTTCTGAAGATAACCTTGAAGAGTTGACCTACAAAAACGTTCGTAAAGATGACGACAAAACCATCAAATACACCTCTGATGGCGGTTGGGCTGGTTTCACTGACAAGTATTGGTTGGCAGCTTTACTTCCTGACCAAAGCAGCAAGATTGATGTGACTTATAACTACAGTGACGCATCAAAGCCGTTTTTCCAGTCATATTATCAAGCTGACCAAACCGTTTTGGCACCAGGCCAAAGCCGCTCTTACACGTCCAACCTGTTTGTCGGCGCGAAAGAGGTCAACTTGCTTGATAAGTATGGTGATGAGCTTGGCTTGGAGAATTTCGACAAAGCGGTGGACTTTGGTTGGTTCTACTTCCTAACCAAACCCTTCTTTAAAGCGCTTTCTTTCATCTACGGTATTGTTGGAAACTTTGGCATCGCGATTCTGGTGTTGACCTTGTTCATCAAGCTTTTGTTGTTCCCGCTTGCGAACGCTTCATATCGCTCTATGTCGAAAATGAAGTTGCTGGCACCGAAAATCGCCGAGCTGAAAGAGCAGTACGGGGATGACCGTCAGAAGCTTCAGCAAGCGACGATGAAATTCTACAAGGAAGAGGGCGTAAACCCGCTGGGCGGTTGTTTGCCAATTCTTGTGCAAATTCCAATTTTCTTCTCATTGTATAAAGTTCTGTTCGTGACCATTGAAATGCGTCACGCACCGTTCTTTGGCTGGATCAATGACTTGTCGGCTAAAGACCCGACCAGCATTTTCAACTTGTTTGGTTTGTTGCCGTTTGACCCGAACGCCGGTCTGTTCCTTATGATCTCGTTCTTGTCGATTGGTATTTGGCCAATCTTGATGGGCATTACCATGTTCGCCCAGCAGAAGTTAAACCCTGCACCGGCTGACCCAATCCAAGCGAAAGTTATGATGTTCTTGCCGATCATCTTCACTTTCATCTTGGCACCGTTCCCAGCTGGTTTGGTTATCTACTGGACATGGAACAACCTGCTGTCTGTGGCTCAACAGTGGTTCATTATGCGTAACACCAAGCTTGATAAAGTGAAGGTTCGCACCAAATCCACGCCACCAAAGAAGTCTTGATGAAATGCCAGAACTTGAAGGCATAGAGGAAATACTCGCAGCGGAAGCCGCTAACACAGCGGACTCCCTGCGGGCTGAAAAAGACGCCGAAAAAGAACACAAGGCGTGGCTGGGTGCGGGTGAAGACCTGTTCCGTCAACCTTGTGACTTTGTTATGGGCGTGGTCAGTTTTGACAAACTGCCTGTGGCCGACAGGTTGGAAGTGGCTTTTGCGGGTCGTTCCAACGTGGGTAAATCCAGCCTGATCAACGCTTTGACACGCCGTCGTAATTTGGCGCGTTCATCCAATACACCGGGCCGTACGCGGGAATTGAACTTTTTCAACCTTGCTGACTGTACCTGGATTGTTGACTTGCCGGGCTATGGTTATGCCAAAGCGCCTAAAACAGAAATCGCGCGCTGGACAGGTTTAACGCGGGATTATTTGTTGGGTCGCCAAAGCCTGCGTCGCATCTATTTGTTGATTGATGCACGGCATGGTTTGAAGCCGAACGACATGGAGTTGATTGGCGAGCTTGACCGTTGTGCTGTGTCGTATCAAATCATTTTGACCAAGGGCGACAAGCTGAAGAAAACCGAACTTGAGAAGGTTCGCGTTGACACCTTGAACATGCTGAAAACGCACCCGGCCGCACACCCGTCAGTTATTGGCACCTCGTCTGAAAAAGAGTGGGGTATTCCGGAACTTCGTGCTGAAATCGCCAATTTCCTAACGGAATAGGTTCTCGATACAAATTTCGCTTCGCGAAATCCACTCGAACTGACAATAGTTTTTTACAATTGCCAAAAGATTGTCACTTCGAGTGTCCGTTCACTTTTTTAATGAACGGATGTATCGAGAAGTTGTTAGCCTTGTGCATAGACTTTCCTTTGAAAAGC
>JBMYWL010000132.1:0-5210 GCA_049607365.1 Alphaproteobacteria bacterium
AGATCAGATAACTCAGGCATTGAGCGAAATTGGAGTGGCACTGAAACAGGGCAAGTACGCCTGAAATTTTAAAGTTTAAACCCAGCGTTTAATGCGCTTTTTCAGTCGAGCGTAATTGTGAACGGGCATTGGTCCTTCGTCGACGACGCGGCCTTTGCTGTTGATCAGAACAAAGTGAGGGAAGACGTTTTGTAAACCGTAAGCGTCAAATGTCTTGCCTTTATCGTCTAATCCCACAGAGAACTTGGCATTGCGATCATTTAAGAAGCGCTGGACTGTGGACTTGCTTTGGTTTGAAATCGCAATGACAGTTACGCGTGATCCAAGTTCTTTTTGCAGTCTGCTAAGTGGTTTAACAGAGGTTCTGCAAACAGGGCACCAAGTGGCAAAAAACTTTAAAAGGATTGGCTTGCCTTTGGTTGAAGTTTTACCTTGAAGCCAATTGCCAATTTGAATTTTCGGTGCACGCTTGCCCTTAAGTCTCTTTGCGTAGAATTTTCGCGATTGGGCCAAAGTTTCTGCTGGTGTCAGTGTAAATGTCGCAGCCCCAGCCATAAGACTGAAAATAAAACGACGACTATATGTAGGGGATTTGGACATGTATGCACTCTATATGTTGAAGGTTAAACATAAATGAACTTGCCTTAGAGTGCTAGAAACGAAGTCGCATACTTCACTGAAATGTTAGAATTATTTTGAAATTCCTTTATGGTTTGGAGTCTCAACTGAAAGGGAAGACCATGAAAAAACTGATTTTTGCAGTTTGTGCTACTTTAATGTCTTTTTCGCCCATGTTTTTTTCGGCAGCTCAAGCAGAGCGTGATGCTCTTACAGTCGGAATGATTCTCGAACCACCGCATCTTGACCCAACAGCTGGTGCTGCTGCGGCCATTGATGAAGTGGTTTATGCAAACCTGTTTGAAGGTCTGACGCGAATTGATGAAAACGGTACAGTACGTCCTGCACTTGCAACATCTTGGACCATATCGGCTGATGGAAAAGTTTATACTTTCGCATTGGCATCAGGTGTTAAGTTTCACGACGGGACAAGTTTCACATCTGCGGATGCGGTGTTCAGTCTAAATCGCGCTATGGCGGATGATAGCGAGAACGCGCAAAAGGCGTTGTTTTCGAATGTAGACTCTGTTGCAGCGGATGGTGATGAGAGTCTTGTCATCACACTGAAAGAGCCAGCTGGAAACTTTTTGTTCAATTTGGGCTGGGGTGATGCTGTAATTGTCGCCGAAGAAAGTGCAGCCACGAACAAGAATAAGCCGGTTGGCACAGGTCCGTTCAAGTTTGACCGTTGGGTAAATGGTGACCGCGTTGAATTAAAACGTAATGAAGCTTACTGGGGAACTCAAGCGGCCTTGGCGTCAGCAACCTTTAAATTCATCTCTGACCCCAATGCGGCTATGGCAGCTTTAATGGCCGAAGAAGTTGATGCATTCGCGAATTTCCCGGCACCTGAACTGGTTCCCGTGTTTCAAGCTGATCCGCGTTTCGCAGTTGTTCAGGGTTCAACTGAAGGTGAAACCATTCTGTCTACAAACAATGGAAAAGAACCTTGGTCAAACCCACTTGTCAGACAAGCCCTTGCCCATACCATTGACCGCCAAGCGATTATCGACGGCGCTATGTACGGTTTTGGCACGCCAATCGGCACGCACTTCGCACCACACAATGAAGCTTATCTTGCTGATTTAATTAATACTTATCCGCACGATTTGGAAAAAGCTAAAGCCTTGTTGGCTGAAGCTGGCTACGCAGACGGCATTAAAGGCGTCATGAAGCTTCCACCACCATCTTACGCCCGTCGTGGCGGCGAGATAATCGCAGCTCAGCTTGCTCAGGTGGGTATCGAGATGGAGATTGTTCCCGTTGAATGGGGGCAGTGGCTTTCAGATGTGTTTAAGGCGACCGATTACGATCTGACAATCGTGTCACACACAGAACCAATGGATATCGGCATTTATGCACGAGATACCTATTATTTCAATTATCAAAGCGATGAGATGAAGTCACTTATTGCAGCATTGGAAATTGAGTCTGACCCTGCAAAACGCACGGCCTTAATGCAGCAAGCACAAACGCTGATTACAACAGAAGCTGTGAACACCTATTTGTTCCAACTTGCCAAAGTTGGTGTTTGGAACGCAAAAGTGCAGGGTTTGTGGAAGAACTCTCCGGTTCAGGCAAACGACATAACCGGCGTGTCTTGGACTGACTAAAGTCCTCATTCATTAGATACAAAAAAGGCTCCCGCCAGAAATGACGGGAGCCTTTTTATTTGTAGATTTCAATCAGTCTTAAGTGTTTGGTGTAATAAGAACCTTACCACCGCGGCCCGTCTTCATTGCATGGTCAAGGGCGTCTTCAAAATCATCCAAGCTGTAAGCTGCTTCGATGTCGGTTGAAATTTTACCATCGGCAACCAACTGGCTTAACTCGTCATACATGGCGAGGATGTTTTCACGCTTCATGGTCTTTAGCATGCTCGACAACCAGAAGCCTCTAAGCGAGATGTTGTTGAAAATGGTTTGGCTACCACGCAAGCGGCAATCTTCGCCTGACAACAAGCCATAGTTCACAACTTGGCCACCACTACCCAAGCAATCCGCCAATCGACGTGTGGCTTTTCCACCCACAGCGTCAAGAGCAAGTAGAATTGGGTTTTCACACTCGGTCTCAACAAGTTTTTCGAAGTCTTTATAGTCTTCCGTAACCAAGTCAGCGCCAAGTGCTTTCAATTGATCGTCCAAGCCACCGCGACGCACGATGTTCACGGTTTTTATGCCTTTGGCTTTTGCAAGCTGTATGACGTAGTGACCTACACTTGAATTGGCAGCGTTCTGGATGATCCAGTCACCCTCTTTCAGCTCGACAAAATCATTCAGCAAACAATAGGCAGTTGCAAGGTTGACTTTGATTTGAGACGCTTGCTGCACGTCAATGTTGTCTGGAAGCTTTATAAGCTCTTGTGGCTTGAAGCTAAGGGACGTTGCCCAGTTGTGGGTCGGCAAGCTTAAAGCCAGGTCGCCTTCGCTGAAACCGGATACATCTTTGCCAACTTGCTTAACGCGTCCGACGGCTTCAACACCCAATGGGTAAGGTAGGGGTGGTTTTTCAGCATATAATCCTTGGATCATCAACAGTTCGGCTGGATTGATGGATGCGGCGAGAATGTCGACAATCAACTCGCCGTCCTTCATCTCCGGGTCTGGAACTTCGTGTAGTTCGACCACGTCGGATGGTGTGCCGTAGGCTGTTAAGAAAGCGCGCTTCATATATTCTCCCCTTATTCTGTTCTGACGTCTTATGTAAACTTGGTCGTTGCCAAATCGACATTCGCTCCACAGATCAAGATACCCACCACTTCATGTGTTTTGGGTTTGATGACACCGGATTGTAAGGCTGCAAGCGACGTTGCTGCAGCGGGTTCCACCGCTAAACGTAACTCTTTCCACAAACTTTCCTGTGCGTTTTTAATAGATTTATCGGAAACTAGGCTCGGGTCAACCGTTTGACGCCTTAAGATCTCAAAAGCCATGTCGCCAATTTGTGATGCACCCAGTGCATCCGCAGCTATTCCTGACACTTGCGTTGTCGTTGGCGCACCAAATTCAATCGCTTTTTTGTAACAGCAAGAGGTCTCGGGCTCGACGGCGTCAATCTTGATATCGCGGGCATTTGCATGAACCGCTGCGGCAACCCCGGCGATTAAACCGCCGCCGCCAACGGCGATAAGCATGCGTGTTAAATCAGGCGATTGATCCATCCACTCTAAGCCAAGTGTACCTTGACCTGCCAAAACTTCGTGTTGGTTGAATGCATGGATGGACATGGCGCCAGTTTGCGCTTGTCGCTCATTGCAAGCAATCAGTGCTTCAGCGTAATTGTCACCACCCACATTTAAGATCGCACCAAGATCACGAAGAACCGCAATTTTCGCTGGGTTGGAAATGGTTGGTACAAAAATTTCAGCTTTGTGGCCAAGTGCGCGTGCTGCTGCTGCGACAGCGGCACCGTGGTTTCCACCAGAAGCTGCTATAAGACCCGTCGACGGAATATCATTTGAAAGGGCCGCATTGAATGCGCCGCGCGCCTTGAAAGATCCTGACACTTGCATGTGTTCGAGCTTCAAGTCGATATGAAAATCGCACCCTAAACTACCCTGTGGTAAACGGATGGTTGGCGTTCTACGTAAGTAGGGAGACAGGCGGTGGGCGGCATCATTTAGCTGCCCAAGGTCAATAGTTCCATTCATGCCTGTTTTTATAGAACAACTTGAAAATTAAAACCAGTGTCTTGACCCGAAAATTAAAACAAGATAAATGAGAACAAACAAGGAACATATTCAAAGTGGAGAGAAATTTAATGTCTGAGCCAAGAATCGAAATTTCAATCTACAACTGCCCACCAGCAAAAGAAGATCTGGGCTTGTTGACAAATTCCCGTATGGGGAAACTGTTGATGGCTTTTAGGGCAGGTAAATTGGTGTCGTTGGATTTCACCGATTATAGCGTGCGATTTGATACTTTGTTGAAGAAGAGATGGCCAAAGGCAAACCGCCAGCGTGTTGATTTGAGCGCAGATATGGAAGCGCGTTTGGACAAGTATTTTGATGGAGATTTCTCTGCTTTTGAAGGTTTGGCGTTTGAAACTTTTGGAACAGAATTTCAAGACTTGGTTTGGCAACAGCTTGTCAGCATTCCGGCAGGTGAAACCTGGACTTACGGGCAACTCGCGACCTCAGTCGGAAAACAGACAGCAAGTCGAGCCATAGGTCGTACAAATGGCCTTAACCCTATTGCTATTGTGTTGCCATGCCATAGGGTGGTTGGCGGAAATGGTAAATTGACGGGGTATGCTGGTGGTTTACCGCGCAAAGAATGGTTGCTACACCATGAAAGAGCAATCGGCGAAAAAGCAATCAGGCAATAAAGTTTTGAAGGGGTTAGGTATTGTGAATTATTATGATGATCTGGAAACACGTAGTGTTGAAACAAGAAATGCGGATCTTCTTGCAAAGCTGAAACACCACATAAGTCACGCGAAGACCAACACGACTTATTTCGCGGAAACTTTGAAGGATGTTGACCCCGAGAGCATCACCGCATTGGAACATTTGACATCTTTACCAGTGTTGAAGAAATCTGACCTGCCGGACCTTCAACCAAAATCCCTGCCTTTTGGTGGCATGAACGCTG
>JBMYWL010000133.1:0-5181 GCA_049607365.1 Alphaproteobacteria bacterium
GCAAATTTTTTTATGTTGGATTCAGAAAAAATCAGGTCGCATTGCGAACAATTTCTTGCCAAGAAGACTCGGGTCGTATTAAAAGAGTCTCCAGGGAACAGAACTTGTAGCCTTTTGGGGAAGAGGCACCTGAACCCTGAAGAATAAGTTACGCTTGACGCCTGAGGGGATTTGGCGTCAAGCGGCTACTTTGCGAACAGCTCTCGAAAATTGATCACCGTTCAAATCGGAACATTTTCTGCATCATGCGCTTCATGTCTACAGAGGCTTCCACGAACAAGAGCAGTTTCTGAGGGGGGAATGAAACCGCCTTGTCTTTTAGTATTTAAGTAGAATGTTGCGCCGGTTCAAGGGCACAACTTGGGCATCTTTGCGTTCAGCACAGCATATATTGTGTCTAAAGACCCTGAAAAATGGCCAATCGCCACATTTTATTTCTTTTTTGATTTTTTGAGTTCCATTTTTCATGTTTCGCAAATATTTCAAATTTTGACTGTTCCTACATCAACGGTAGCCAGCTTATAAAAATCGCTTTAATTTCGAACCAACAGTCAAATTTGATAAGCGAAATTTCATGAGCAATAACCTTCCAAACCCAAACATGAAGCCACTGGACAAGGTTTTGGTGGTTGATGATGACCCTGAAATTCGCGCCCTGTTGATCGAATATTTAAGCCAGAACGGCTTTGATGTAACAGGTGCCGCAAACGCCGATGAAATGGACCCTTTGTTGGAGAGTTTCTCGCCTGACCTTATGTTGCTCGACATTATGATGCCCGGTCGCGACGGCATAAGCGTTTGCACCGGAATTCGCGCGACATCCTGGTTACCCATCATCATGCTCACAGCCAAAAACACCGACATTGATCGCATTCTTGGCATTGAAGTTGGCGCTGATGACTACATGACCAAGCCCTTTAACCCGCGCGAGTTACTTGCACGCATAAAGTCTGTATTGAGACGCTCACGCGCACCACAGCCAAAAACCACGGTTGCCCCCGCCTCTACCTCTCTTGATCAACCCGGCGTCTACCAATTCCAGGGTTGGGCCCTTAACACAAACACCTGTGTTCTTTCAGACCCCGACGGCATGGAGATGGAGCTGACGGCTGGCGAATTTGACTTGTTACACGCCTTGGTGCTCAGTTCGGGGCGCGCAGTCTCTCGTGCTCAGTTGTTGCAACTGACCCATGGTGTCCTTGGCGAAGCTTATGAAAGGTCGGTTGACGTCCTTATCAGTCGGCTAAGAACAAAACTGACCAAAGACCCAACAGACACGCCGTTTATTAAGACTGTTCGTAATGTCGGGTACCTGTTTGCGGTTAAAGTAACAGGAACTGCAGCTTGATGCGTTTTTTAATAAAGTTGTTCCCAAAATCGCTCACCGGAAAAGTTCTGGTTTCATTTGCTGTTTTTGCACTAACCCTGACTCTGTTGGGTGGTGCCTTCTTTCAATACCAAGCCAGCCTGTTTAATCCACAGCAATTCAACCAGCAACTGACCGAGCGGAGTTTGTTGGCAATTAATCTGTTAGACCGTCAACCAAACGCGCGTGAAAACAGGCTCAATCAAGCTGTGGGAACCGCCTCGCTCATCGTGCTACCTGTCAGCATAGACCTTGATAAGGAAGATGATATCGAGCTTTTGGATGATTACAGCCCAAAGCAACGTAGATTTCTAACCCAGCTAAAGCGGTCCATTCGTTTACGTGACGAAAAGCTGCTTATTAGATTGAAAAACGGGAATTCTTTCAACACCCGTTCTGGACTTCGAAACCAACAAAGGGCTTTAAGAAAATTTCGAAAAAACCCTCGTAAACTAAACGCTGCATTCGTTGAAGTTTCTGATGATCTTGTTGAGAAAATTGAAAAATTTCAATTGAAAAACGCAAAGCAAGTTTTAACCCAGCGACCAGGAATGGAGTTTGATGATGAACGCCCCTTTTTCAGACGTGCAGGTTTTGAACGTCGAAACCACTGGCTGGCCAGAGCACTAAAGCGCCCGGTCGTGCTGCTGAGTTTTCAGACAACCAACGGTACAACGCGCCAAATGTTAATTATGCCAGCTTTTATTAACGCGCGGTTTGTTGGCTTATTAATCTGTCTGTTTTTTGGTGTGTTGGCACTTGCCGCCTTCTTAACCATATATGCTGTTGGTACTGTTACAAAACCACTGGCAAAGCTGTCACAGTCAGCACGACAGTTTGGTCTAGATCTTCAACCCGCAGCCATAGAAACAAGTGGCAACGGAGAGGTTAACGAAGCTGTTAAGGCCTTCAACACAATGCAAGGACAAGTCCGTGGGCTGGTTGACGAGCGCACACGCATCATTGGTGCAGTTAGCCACGACTTGCGCACCCATTTAACCCGAATGCGCCTTAGAATGCAGATGTTGGCAGACCAACATGAAGACGATAGTACCTCGTTTAGCCACGCTCAAAAGACAATCGCTGACTTGGAAGACATGGAAAAAATCCTTGTGTCTTCGCTTGAATACAGCCGCCATTCGACAGGTGAAAACACCGACAATCCAGAGAAGCTTGATTTGTCTAACCTATTGAAAACGGTGGTAGATGCCTATGTCTCACCCATTCCTTTCAATGATGAAAATGCAACAAAACCGGTGCTGATAACCGCTGATGAAACAGGGCTTAAGCGCGCATTAAACAATTTAATCAGCAACGCAGAAAATCATGCTTCAAACCCCGTGGTTGAGCTGAAAACAACTCAAACGCATGCGATTATTACCATATGTGACGAAGGACCCGGCATTCCGGAGGACGAACGCAACAAGGTACTTGAACCTTTTTACAGACTTGAGCAATCAAGGAACCGTGCAACTGGCGGAAGTGGGCTGGGTTTAGCGATCGCAAATGAAATAATTTCAAAAAACAAGGGAAAAATGCATTTAGGTGATCGAAAAGATGGTATCCAAGGCCTCTGTGTAACCATAGAAATACAGCTAACCTATTGATATAGTTATGGAACCTTGATTTATCACCAATTTTTGGGTTTCCATCCAATTTCACGCTTGTAATCGCGAATCAAAGAATCTATGTTGAATGCGACTCGGGTATAACCGATTCGTTTGCTGCGGGAAGATTTTTTGGGAACGCAGTAATCAATATTAATTTACATAAACTTAGATTGCTTTTTTTAGGCGTCGGGGACTGGTTTTAGGGTTGGAAATGAATTTGGGTTCATTTTCTTTTATGCCTTAGGGGTTTTGTCTTTTGTACTGGTATATTTCTGGTTTTAGTCTGTTTTAACGCAGATTGTGGCCTGTTTACGCAGCTTTGACAAATTTTGGTCTGAGTTTTGCTGCGTAAACAGGCTAATTTACAAAAGATTTCTCGGCTAGTTAATAGCCACACCACAGCTTTCGTTTTTTAAAAGCAAATTGGGGTTCAATAGGAGCCTATAATGCCAATGATATTTAATACCGTACAAGCATTTCTTGCGGGAAATAATTCTGACACCTGCCCACGTGGCACGATTACCAAGGTAGGCGGTCACGCTTTATCTTGTTTGGCAGTAGCTGTAGCGCTTAACGCCCTGGCCTCCTCCCCCGTTTCCGCGCAAGCTGGCGGAAGCCAAATGGATTTGCACGCTCAGCAGCAAATGCAAGCTGCCGGCGGTAGTCAACTGATTCTGGATCTTGGTGCTGCTACACCAAGCCAGCCACAGCAACCACCAATGATGCCGCAATATGTCAGAGGTCCAAACGGCCAGATGATTTCAGTTGCACCACAGACAGTCGGTGGTCCGGTTCCCGTTCCTCAACCCATGATGCCCCAACCAATGATGCAACAAGGCTTTGACCCACGCATGCCGCAGTATCAGCCAGTGCGCCCGGAAGTTATGGCGGCAGGCCGTCCAACAATTGGCCAATGGCAAGACCCAAACCAGCCAAGCCAACAGCCAGCTTACAACGGATACAGCACCTACGATCCGCGTCCGACAGTCGGCATGCAGGCGGGCATTCCCTACCAGCCATATCAACCGCCGCGCACAGTTTTTGCCGCTCCTCAGCCACCACGAATTATGGAGCCCAACCCGCAAGAGCAATCTGAGTCGAATTTGGTTTACAGTAGCCCCATGTACTCATCAAAAGTGACAGGTGCCACCGGAGCTGAAAACAAGGTTCACACCACTGTTTCTGTCCCTGCACGATATGGCAACCGTACAACCGACATGACATCTGGCTACACGCCAGTAACACTTGGGCAACCAACCAGTTCTAACATTGGCAATGCACCGCAAGCACGTGTTGTTCAACTGTCTGGCCCATCTGTCACCTCGACAAGCACTGTGCCAGCTGGTCAAATTTTAATTCCAAGTAACCTGCAAAGCAGCGGGCCGATTATTCCACCGAATATTGTCGGTTCAGCCCAAACGGCACGCGTTACAACACCAACTCAACCTGCACCTGTTGCCGCACCAGATTTGTATGATGACCTGACCCTGAACACCATTCCAGACAATGGTTCCCTTATTGATGGTATTCCAGACATTGGTGATGAAGCGATTGAAGACTTTGACAACGCGCCAACAGATGACGGCCGTTTCTCAATGGGTGTTGCTGTAAACCTTAACGGTGCTGGCGCCATGATAACCGGTAACGCAAGCGCACTTCCATCAACATACGGCGCATCGGTAGATTTAGGGTATAAGGTGGTTGATTCAGCAGTAGGTCGAGTACAATTCACATACGATCAATTCAAAATAAAGGCAAAAGACTTCGATGATGCGGCTATCACCGATGATGTAAAAGGTCAGGTTTTCAGCCTATATTTGTTAGCTGATTGGCACCCGTTCCAGAACGGGTTCCGAATGACCGCAGGTCCTGGAACAACTTTGCTGAAATATGACGGTGCGACTAGCTATGAAACGCAATTTTCTCCCTATGTCGGTTTAGGCTATGACTCAAGCTTGTTCTCACCTTCTAAATTCAGTGTTTGGGCAGACTTAGGTGCAACTTACTATAAAGACAAAACTCAGTTCACTGGAACGACAAAAAGTAAAATGAATTTCTTCCCGTCAGCCAATTTGGGTGTGAAGTACCGCTTCTAATACCGAAAAGTATCTAGTTTTCCGAAAGGGTGGCGAGTTTCACAAGAAACTTCCCACCCTTTTTTCGTTTTCAAAAGCCTTTTCATCAACGACTGAAAGCAATAATCAA
>JBMYWL010000134.1:0-5164 GCA_049607365.1 Alphaproteobacteria bacterium
GCAAATGTTTTGGACAAACAAGCCCGCGAACCCGCGGCACTTATGCCCGAGGGCCCGTTTGACATCGCCGACCAGAAAAAGCTGGGTTTGGCTGTGATGGAAAAATTGGGCTTTGATTTCGACCATGGTCGTTTGGACGTTTCAGCACACCCGTTTTGTGGTGGTACACCTGAAGATGTGCGCATAACCACGCGTTATGATGAAGCAGATTTCACCAAAGCCTTGATGGGTGTCATCCACGAAACTGGGCATGCTTTGTATGAGCGTGGTTTGCCAAATGAGTGGCATTCCCAACCCGTTGGCCAAGCACGCGGCATGGTTTTACACGAGTCTCAGTCTTTGTTGATGGAAATGCAAGCGTGCCGCTCGCCAGAGTTCATTGCCTTCGTTAGTGGGTTAGCAAAAGACATCTTTAAAGGTGACGGCCCCGCTTGGTCACCTGAAAACCTTGGCCGTTTGTACACCAAGGTCGAAAAAGGTTTCATCCGTGTTGACGCAGACGAAGTGACATATCCGGCGCATGTCATTTTGCGTTATCGCTTGGAAAAGGCGTTGCTGGCTGATGACCTAGCCTTGGAAGATTTGCCGCAAGCTTGGGGGGATGGTCTTGAAAGCTTGCTCGGCATACGTCCGACGTCAGATCGTGAAGGTTGCTTGCAAGATATTCACTGGTACGACGGGGCAATTGGATATTTCCCAACGTATTCCTTGGGGGCCATGTCAGCGGCGCAACTGTTTGGCAGCGCAAAGGCTGAACTGCCAAATTTGATGAACCAGATTGGTAAAGGCGACTTTTCGGCCCTGCTGACTTGGTTGAGAACCAAGGTACATAATCAGGCTTCATCAAAATCAACTGATGAACTTATGGCATCTGCAACTGGTAAGTCGCTTGACCCGGCCATATTTAAGGCGCACCTTCAGGCCCGTTACCTAGATTCTTAAATATAAAGTTTTATGAAGTATATTTCGACACGCGGCGACGCACCGGATTTGAATTTTGAAGAAGCTCTGTTGGCGGGTTTAGCGACCGATGGCGGACTTTACGTTCCTGCTGAATGGCCCAAACTTGACGCCAAAACCTTAAGATCTTTCCAGAACAAATCTTATCAGGAAATTGCGGTTGAGGTCATGCTGCCGTTCGTTGGCGACACCTTTGATCGGGAAACCTTCACGCGATTGGTGAACACAGCTTACGGGCGTTTTGCCCATGATGCAGTCGTGCCCATGAAACAGCTTGATGGCTCAACTTGGTTGATGGAGCTTTTTCACGGCCCGACCTTGGCGTTTAAAGATGTGGCACTTCAGCTTTTGGGCCTTATGTTTGACGAGGTTCTAACCCGTCGTGGTGAAAAAATCACCATTGTGGGTGCGACCTCTGGCGACACGGGTTCGGCTGCCATTGAAGCTTGCCGTGACCGTGACAGCATCGACATTTTCATTTTGCACCCACACAACCGAACATCTGAAGTTCAGCGTCGCCAAATGACCAGCGTGTTGTCGGACAACGTTCATAACATTGCCTTAGACGGCACGTTTGACGATTGCCAAGACATGGTTAAGGCCATGTTTGCTGATACCCAATTCAGGAACGATGTGAATTTGTCCGCCGTAAACTCCATTAACTGGGGTCGCATCATGGCGCAGATCGTTTATTACGTAACTGCCGCTGTGCGCATTGGTGCACCAGAGCGCAGTTTGGACGTCATCGTGCCGACGGGGAATTTCGGTAATATTTACGCTGCACACGCAGCCAAGTGCATGGGCTTACCAATTGAAATTTTGGGTGTGGCGTCAAACCGAAACGACATTTTGACCCGCTTCTTTGAAGCTGATGACATGTCGATTCAAGGTGTTGAACCAAGTGTTTCACCGTCAATGGACATTCAGGTTAGTTCAAATTTCGAGCGTTTGTTGTTCGACAAAATGGCTCGTGATGGCGATGCGGTTTCAAAAGTCATGGCGGAGTTTAGAACCTCTGGCAAAATGCAGGTGCCCCAAGGAACTTGGGACGCAATGAAAGAGAATTTCGTTGCCATGTCCTCTTCAGATGAAGAAACGCTGGATGAAATCAAGCGGGATTTGTCAGCCTACAACGAAGTGATAGACCCACACACGGCAACCGGCATTCGCATGGCTAACAGCCGAGCTAACACAGACCGTCCTGTGGTTGTTATGGCAACAGCGCACCCGGCCAAGTTTCCAGATGCGGTGGAAAAAGCAACGGGCACACGTCCTGAACTTCCAGCAGATCTGAAAGATTTGTTTGAGCGCGAAGAACGACTTCAAATATTGGAGCCAGACTTGTCTGTGGTTCAAGCATATGTAAGAGAGCATCGTGTTTCATGACCATCAATATCTCAAAGCTTGCCAACGGATTGACAATCGCCACCGACCACATGCCAACGGCTGAGTCCGTTTCCATCGGCACATGGATTAAAATCGGTTCGCGTAACGAAGTTGAAAAACAAAACGGCATCGCCCACTTGTTGGAGCACATGGCGTTTAAGGGCACAGTCCGTCGAACAGCTTATGATATTGCACGTGAAATTGAAGATGTGGGCGGTTACCTGAACGCTTATACAGGGCGGGAATTGACAGCTTATTACGCACGCGTTTTGCCAGCTGATGTTGGTTTAACGGTCGACATTTTGGCCGATATTCTACAAAATTCAGTGTTTGACGCTGATGAGCTTGACCGAGAGCGCAACGTGATTTTGCAAGAGCTTGGTCAGGCGATGGACACGCCGGACGATATTATATTCGACCGTTTTCAGGAAACAGCCTTTCCTGAGCAGGGTGTTGGTCGCCCCGTGTTGGGCCAGCCCAAGGTTATTGAGCGCCTACAAAGTCTTGAACTTCGCGAGTATCAGCAGTCTTACTACAGCCCAGGGCAAATGGTTCTGTGTGCAGCGGGTAAAGTTGACCACGACGAACTGGTTATGCATGCTGAAAAGTGTTTTGGCGAATTCGCCGAAGGCTCTGCACCAAAACGTGACAAGGCCATTTATGTGGGCGGTGACTACCGCGAAAATCGCACCAACCTTGAGCAAGTTCACATTGTTTTGGGCTTAAATGGCTCGGCTGTTCACGATGAAGACTATTACACAGGTTCCGTACTTTCCAATCTGTTTGGTGGCGGCATGTCGTCGCGCTTGTTTCAGGAAGTGCGTGAAAAACGCGGCCTTGTGTATGGCATTCAATCTTTCATGTCGAGCTTGACCGATGGTGGCATGTTTTCCGTGTATGCGGGAACGGGCCCGGAACAGGCGGATGAGTTGTTGCCGGTCTTGGTCCACGCGTTTCGTGACCTGGCTGAAGACATAAGCGAAGAAGAAATAAAGCGTGCTAAGACCCAGCACGCAGCGTCACTGCTAATGGCGCGTGAAAGCACGAACGCACGTTCTGAAGCTTTGGCTCAGCACACTTTGGGTCTTATCGCAGAGCTTGACCCAACCGAGTTGGTTGCCCAGATTGATGCAGTAAGCCGTGCTGATTTGTTGTTGTATGCTGATAAGTTGTTGCAGTCGAAAATGACCTTCGCTGCTGTTGGTCCGGTTCAGGGCTTGCTGCCAACTGATGCTCTGCAAGCTGCCCTGTCGGCTTAAGCACAGCCAGGCGTATCAACTTGATATTCAAGGCGCTTTTCACACCTGAATTTAGGCTTATCTCAGCGCGATTGGTTTTGTGTTTACCACAACGTGGCCACTGGAAGTCGTGGCGTGACGCGCGCGTATCTTCTTATGAAATGCTGCAACCCGTTGAACCTCTATGGTTAGAGCACATGCACGAACGCCACAATTTCATTGGGCTGGTTCAGCAAGCAAAAATTGACCTTTCAAACAAAAGAGCAGTTCGTTGCTTGATCGTCTTACCCAAAACAAACCAAGTCATCGGCGGCATAAACTTGTCACGTTTAGAGTGGGGGGCAAAGCGGGCGGGCCTTTTGTCTTACTGGTTGACAACTTCATATCAAAATCAGGGTTACATGCGCGAAGCTTTGCAAACCATGATTTCCTATGCTTTTGAAGATTTGCGCTTAAACCGCCTTGAAGCAGAGGTCTTGGCGGGCAATGGTGCCAGCCTTCGTTTGTTGAAACGGCTTGAATTTAGACATGAAGGCCAAAGTACCAAGAGTATAAAAATTGTTGGGAAGTGGCGGGACCACGAACGTTATGCGCTTATAAATCCAAATCAGGATTAAGTCCCTTTAAGCACGGCCAAATTAAGCAGGTCCAGATTAAGCAGGTCCAAATTAAGCACGGCCAGAAAAACTGGAAAGGTGTGAAGGTTCAAAGCCCAACTTTGAAACAGCACGTTGCCAAACCGTGTCCAAGTTTGTGGTGTAGACTAAATCTTCATCCGCATCGACGTGAAGCCACGAATTTTCGAGCAATTCAGCCTCTAACTGTCCAGCGTCCCATCCTGCAAAACCTAAAACCATAACAAATTTTTCTGGTCCTTCACCCGCGGCTATGTCGCGCAAAAAAGCCAGATCGCTCGAGAAACAATAGGTATCGTTAATTATCTCAATTTTTTCTTTTTCGCTCGCGGGTGTATCACGCGCTTCTGAATCAGTTGTTCGTGAACCATTTGGGAATACGACGAAGCCGTTGCTTGGGTGACAAGGCCCACCAGAACGAACAATGTCATGGTCTGCTTTTGCCAAAAATGCGTCACTAAGAGGTATTTTCAATTGGGCAAACAGAGCGGTTAAAGAAATGTCCGGCGTGTCTTTGTTTATCACAAAGCCCATTGCACCTTCGGGCGTGTGCTCGCAGATGAAAATGACTGAACGCTCAAAATTTGGATCATCAAGGGCGGGCATGGCAATTAAAAACTTGCCCTTTAAACTGGTTTCCACGGATAAACTCTTTTTTCCACCTAAGTAATTTATAAGATGGCCCTTCCTAGCCCATTTGTGAATAGGCTTGTGCTGGCTAATTCAGAATAAAATGCTATTTCAAGGCATCAACTTAAATCGAAACAGGTGTTCTTGATGATTTTCACCGGAACAAGGTCGCGCTTTCCAACAATTTTGTGTTTCGTCTTGTTTGGCTTGGCGTTTTTAGGCCTTGCCATTGCGAACCCGGTTAAAGCGGCTTCCAGCCCTTGGGTGCAAGCGCAGGAAGCTGAACTTCGACTTGTATCTGAAAGCTCAACCGTT
>JBMYWL010000135.1:0-5134 GCA_049607365.1 Alphaproteobacteria bacterium
CCACAATGGGCGACCGCGTTCACCAAATACGCACCGCGTTGAATTTGCGGGTCATCGCTTAGCTTGGCAAAGTCATAGTCCCCCTTACCAAGGAACATGGTTTTCCATCCGCCAAGTGTCCGACGAATATTGAAGGGAAAGGGCACATCGTGCGGTTTGTTCTCTGCATCGGACTCCAACAAGCTTTGCATAAAGCCAAGCATATCAATGATATCTTGCTCTTTCATATGCCTGTATGTCGTGTAGGGAAATGCCGGAAAATAGTGTTTTCCATCGGGAGAAACGCCAGATTTAAGGGCAACGATGAAATCTGCCTCGCTCCATTCAGCACCGACGTTTGCGATGTTGGGTGCATAAAAAGTGCCGAACGGACTTTTTAGGCCGTGACCGCCACTTAAGGCGCCAGATCCATCTTCAGCCTCGTGACAGTTCGCACACCCCGCAGCGGCAAACATGTATTTACCATTTTTTATGTCTGGTGATGAAGTTGCTTCATAAGACACATCAATTGTGTAGGGATGCGTTATGGCCAGAAAAATGACTAAGCCCAAAGCAGCCAACAAGACGAAAATGGATAATCTTTTAGACGTACCTGTGTTCATTTTAGTCACTTTCCCGATTGAATGTGCGACAGACTCCGCATCAAATTCCCTAATCCACTTTCGCGATCAGCTCCGCCTTGTCAGCCAAAACACCCGTTAACCAGTCCGGATCCATTTCCGGCACGGACGCCAGCAGTAACTCGGTGTATTCAGGGTGCGGTGGCGACATGATTTCATCTTTCAAGCCCTGCTCCACCACAGCGCCTTGAAGCATCACCACGATCTCATCCGATATAGCCTGAACCGTGGCGATGTCGTGCGTGATGAAAATGTACGACACACCCAGCTCTCGTTGGATTTTCAACAAAAGCTGCAAAATGCCTTCCTGTACAATTTGGTCAAGTGCCGACGTGACTTCGTCACAGATGATCAACTCCGGCTCTGCAGCCAAGGCGCGCGCGATGCAAATACGCTGTTTTTGACCACCAGATAACTCGCCCGGCAATCGTTCTGCATAGGACTCATCAAGCTCAATCAGCTCAAGTAATTCCTTCACACGTTCGCGCTTCTTTGATGCAGAATAGCCCAAATAAAACTCCAACGGTCGACCGATGATTTCACCCACAGTCTGGCGCGGATTCATGGCGGTATCGGCTGATTGGTAAATCATTTGAATACGTCGAAGCTGGTCTTTACTGCGACCAGATAGGGCTGGCGGCAAGGGTTCACCATTGAACAACACCTGCCCCGACAATGGCGGCAGTAATCCGGTGACCACGCGTGCTGTTGTTGACTTTCCAGAACCAGACTCGCCCACGATAGCAACAGTTGACCCGCGCGGCACAGCGATATTTACGTCATGCAAAACCTTTAGGCCTGATCCGTAAGCCGCATCAACTCCTTGAATTTCAAGGATTTTATCGTCAGAGGTCACGGCTTGTTTTTCAATTGAACGCACGGCCCAAAGTGATTTGGTGTAGGGGTGCTCTGGGGCCGTCAACATTTTACGCGTCGGCGCTTCTTCCATGGTTTCACCATAACGAAGCACCTTAATGGTGTCGGCCATCTGGGCCACCACTGCCAAGTCATGGGTGATGTAAATCGCTGCTGTGTTAAACTCCTCAACCACCTTACGCATAGAGGCCAAAACGTTCACCTGTGTCGTAACATCAAGTGCTGTTGTCGGCTCGTCAAAAATGATCAGATCAGGCTTAGACGACATAGCCATTGCGGTCATAGCCCGCTGAAGCTGTCCACCAGAAACTTGATGGGGAAAGCGGAAGCCAATGTTGTCAGGGTCCGGCAATTGCATCGCCCTGTACAGATCAACCGCATCCTGCTTTGCTTCTTCACTAGAACGTAGTCCCTTACGCAAGCTTGATTCAATCGTTTGGTCGATCAACTTATGGGCAGGGTTAAAGGCAGCAGCAGCGGATTGTGCAACATAAGCAATGCGTGTGCCCCACAACTTACGCTTTTCACCCTCTCGGGTTTTCATCAAGTCGATACCGTCGAAATTGATGCTACCGCTGGTCAAGCGACACCCAGGTCTGGCAAAGCCCATGGCCGCCAAACCGAGGGTCGATTTACCCGCACCTGATTCACCGATTAGACCCATGACTTCCCCCCTGTGCAGGGTTAAATCAACGCCTTTTATAATTTCGTGCCAGCGCTCGTCAGAGAAACCGTCAATCACCAAGTCTTTAATCTCTAGAAGAACATCGTCCTTTTGTTTGGTCATGCTCATGTCCTCCTAATTGTCTTTTAAGCCGCTGGTCTTGTGCAAGAACCAGTCGACAACGAAGTTTACAGCAACAGTTAGTAAGGCAATTGCGGCAGCTGGCAACAAAGGTGTAATACCCGCTTTCAGGTCATATTGAGCAAACGCAATCAAACCACCGTTTTCACGAACCATTGAACCCCAGTCCGCTGTTGGTGGTTGAATGCCCACTCCAAGGAAGGACAAGGCAGCAATTGTCAAGAACACAAACGAGAAACGCAAGCCAAACTCTGCCACCAAAGGCGGCATGATGTTGGGCAAAATCTCCCGCCGCATAATCCAGCCCAACCCCTCTCCACGCAACTTTGCTGCTTCGACATAATCCATAACCACAACGTTCAAAGCAACGGCACGCGTCAGCCTGAACACGCGAGTTGAATCTAAAATCGCTATAATAATGATAATGTTCGTTGCGGTGGATCCGAAAATGGACAACAGCATCAATGCGAAAATCAACGATGGAATTGCCATCAAAATATCTACAAAACGACTCAAGCCTTGGTCGATCCATTTGTTGTCAATCGCAGCGATCAAACCAAAACCACCACCAATTAAGAACGCCAAGAATGTGGTGGCAAGCGCAATGCCGATTGTGTTTCTGGCACCATAAATAAGTCGGGAAAGAATATCCCGCCCAATCTGATCGGTTCCCAGCACGAAATCCCCTCCCCATGGCGCATATGGAACGGGGAAAATTTCAGCTTCGCCATATGGAGCAATCAAGGGTGCGAACAACGCAACAAAAGCGTAGACTAAAATGACAATCATGCCAAACCACGCCGATAATGGTGCTTTTCGAAGATCAATCCAGATGCGTTGACCTAAACTTCTCTTCATACGGATCTGCCCAACCTCGGCGGCGGCAGAATATGTCTGGTTTTCTGTACTCATGGAACTACCTCCTTTTTCCTAGCGTGGGTGCAATAAACGTGGGTTGGTGACAATCGAAACAATATCGGCCAGCAGATTCAGAATAATGTAGGTTGCAGCAAATATGAGCGCGCAAGCTTGAACGACCGGAATGTCTCTGCTTTTTACTGAATCGACCATCAATTGGCCGATGCCAGGATACACAAACACAACCTCTACAACCACTACACCCACAACCAAATAAGCCAAGTTGAACGCGATTACCGTCGCAATCGGCGCCCAAGCATTGGGAAGTGCGTGCTTGATAATGACCGACCCTGGTGATGCACCCTTCAAACGAGCCATCTCAATATAAGGCGAGGCCAACAAGTTGATGATTGCGGCACGTGTCATTCGCATCATGTGTGCAACAATAACCAAGGTCAGGGTCATGGCTGGAAGTGCTGAACGATATAGCCGTTCACCCAGTCCCATATCTGCATCGACATTTGCAAGCGATGGAAACACTGGGAACAAAGCCGAAAGCAACAAAATCAATAAATACGCGACGAAAAATTCAGGAAATGAAATCGTTGTCAAAGTAGATGCGTTGACCAGTTTGTCATAGAATGTGTTGCGATACAAAGCGGTGGTGATGCCAAGAAACATAGCAAGCGGAACTGCTATCAAGGCGGTAATACCCGCTAGAAACAAAGTGTTCCAAAGTCGGGGAGCGATCATTTCGACAACAATCCTCGATCTGTCGACGCCAGATGCCGCACGTCCTGAAAAAGAACGTCCGAAATCACCAGTTAATGCTGAACCAGCCCAGTCGATGTAGCGAGCGTACGCTGGTTTATCCAAACCCAGCTCTTCACGAAACGCCTTGACCGTATCTTCAGTCGCTGCTTGTCCCAGCACGGCTTCACCAAAATCACCTGGCAATAGCTCGATCGAACTGAAAATAATCACTGACACCATAAACAAGGTAACAGCGCCCAACCCCAACCTTTTCAGGATTGTTGATACAATTGGAGACACTTGGCCCCTCCCCCTAAATATTTTATTTTTTTGCCAATCAACGCCAATACCTCGTCCTAAATTGATTCAGGGTAAGAGCATAAGTGAAAAGCAATCTTTCTTTTTTGATCACCCAAATTACGCCGCTGCGGCGTATTTGTAAAGGCAGCCATGCGAAAAACCGCGATTTTTTACCTAATAGTCCGGTTTGAGCGCAGTTGCATCTTGCAAAAGTCCCATTCCCTTGCCAAAGTCTCATCGGCTAAACACTTGAGCGAAAAGTATAGTTGCCGAAGTATAAACAACGGTACCCTCAAGCGTTATATGTAACCACTAAGGGAGGACTCAATGAGTCAAATCAATAGAATTAAACAAATGCTAGCAACTGGTCGTATTGACCGTCGTGGATTTATGCAAGGTGCGATGGCACTTGGTGTCACTATTTCGGCTGCCAGCCTTATTGCAGCTGACGTTGAAGCAATGAACCCGAAGAAAGGCGGCTACTTGAAAATTGGAAAGCGCCACGGTTCAACAACAGACTCGCTCGACCCAGGTACGGCTGAAAACGGCTTTATGACTCAGACTGGCTATTGTTACGGTAACCACTTGACTGAGGTGAATTCAAACGGAGACCTGGTTCCGGAATTGTGTGAAGGTTATTCATCAGAAGACGCTGTAACTTGGCGTTTTGACATGCGTCAGGGCGTGGAATTCCACAACGGTAAAACTTTAACTGCTGACGACGTGATTGCTTCATTGCAGCACCATATGGGTGACGACAGTAAATCAGCTGCAAAAGGCCTGTTATCGACCATCAAAAGCATGAGCGCAGATGGTAACACAGTAGTCATCGAGCTTACCGGCCCAGACGCTGGTTTCCCGTTCATCATGTCTGACTACCACTTGATCATCATGCCTTCAGTTGATGGTAAAGTTGATGCAA
>JBMYWL010000136.1:0-2419 GCA_049607365.1 Alphaproteobacteria bacterium
GCCTTTATGTGGTTTTCCACGACATCAAAAATAGGCGTACCTTCCGCATCTGGCGCAACAGACGCCCAACCCGCAACAACGTATTCTTTGCTGTCCTCAATCAACTCGCCAGATTTCAACAAGCGCAGATCCTGAATGCGGTTACCCATAACTTCGTTCGGGTGAATGCGTGTACCAACACCGCCCAAGCGCACCATATCACCGCCTTGCTGGAAGTAAGGGTCAGGGTTAAACAAGTTGTCACCTACATCCTCAAGGATCGTCTTGATGCGCTCGCCAGTCATTTTGGTTCGGTAGGTTGATGGGTATGACATAGCCGTTTGATTGTATATGTCTTCGCGTGTAATGGCTTGCCCAGGCAGTACAGATGGTCCCCAACGGAACCCTGGTGACAAGGCAATTTCGGCGTCAAGTTGATCGATCAGCGCGTTACAAATCAAATCGTCAAAAGTGCCGTTCAAATTACCACGTCGATACAAGGTGGACTGGGCTGTTCCCAGTTCCTCATTCAATATGGCTTCATGCGGCGCACGGATGCTTTTAACCAAGGTCGCCATATCCGCATCTGGCGTAATGACGTCAGAGAAAATAGGAATAATTTTGTGGCGTATGTCTTTAAGCGCGCCATCGCGAACGTCCAAATCAATCCGCGCAACAAACTTACCGCTGGAACCCGTCGCAACCAGATGCGTGTTGTTAACCTTAACCATAGACGGCAACGCGTCGTGCGTGTGCCCGGTCAAAATCACGTCGATGCCGTCAACTCTTGATGCCAGCTTACGGTCAACATCAAAGCCGTTATGGCTCAGCATAACGACTACCTCTGCGCCGTTTGCACGGGCTTCTTCAACAGATGCAGCGACCAGCTTTTCCTGAATACCAAACGACCAATTGGGAATCATCCAACGTGGGTTAGCGATTGGTGTGTATGGGAAGGCCTGACCAATTACCGCGACATTCACCCCGCCTTTTTCAAAGTATGAGATGCCTTCAAAAACACTTTCGTCCCATTCTGTGTCACGAATGTTATTGGCCAGAAACTCACCGTTAAACTCGTCTGCGAGCTCCAGCACGCGGTCTTCACCAAGTGTAAACTCCCAGTGGCCTGTCATGGCTTCAACGCCCAGCTGGTTCATGACTTCGACCATGTCCATGCCGTTTGATTTCAAGGATGTATATGACCCCTGCCACGTGTCGCCACCGTCCAGCATCAACACTTTGTCGTCACCACGTTCAGCCTTCACCGCTTTCATAATCGTCGCAATGCGGTCTATGCCGCCGATCTTGCCATATGTCTGAGCTAATGCCGAAAAATCTTCACTACACAGGGCATAGGCAAGTTCTGAACCTGCCTGAATGTCGAACATCTTCAAAAAGTCTTTGCCAGTCACATGTGGTGGCAAGCCAACATTTGACCCAACACCGATGTTTATTGACGGCTCGCGAAAATACAAAGGCATCAATTGACCGTGAATGTCCGTCAAATGCATCAGAGTTACCTGACCAATCGCATCGAATTCAAGCAATGAATCTTGAGTTAAATTCTGATGGGCTGCAGCTTTTACCAACGATCCTGCACCAATGCCCGCCGTCGTTGATGCGGCTGCGACCATAAGCTGAGCGAATTCTCTACGACTAATCATGCTGTTTGTTCCCAATGCTATTGAAGCGACTTCAAATACGCGATCATGTTCACACGGTCTTTTTCTTTACGAAGACCCGCGAAGTTCATTTTAGTTTTTTTGATATATTTCTTGGGCTTGGTTAAAAAACTATCCAAGCTTTCATCATCCCAAACGCCTTCAAAATTTGTCATGGCTTTTGAGTATTTGTACCCTCCTTTGGAGCCTATATCAGAACCATAGACACCCCACAGATTAGGCCCTGTTTTCTTTTTACCGCCTTCGTTGGCGGTGTGACACGAACGGCATTTTTTGAAGACCTTCTCGCCTTTTGTGACGTCGCCTTCCGGTGCGGCTTCAGGTATCGTTGTGGGCGTAGTTGCTGTTACCTCAGTTGTTGCGGCCACGACCATAACAGTGCTTTCGGCAGTACCGGACGTAGAAGTTATGTTGGGTGTTGCAACCGTTTCAAGCTCCGGTTTTCCGGCATAGGTTTCTTTCCAGTTCATGCCCGCTTTTGAAAGCTCGGCGTAATTTTTCTGATTAAACCCGGTTGAGCTAGGTTCCGTGACTGCGTCTGAAACCGCAACAACCTCAATTGGTTCCTCGACAGCCTCGACGCGTTTTACCGCCTTAAAACTTTCAGAACCTTCAGCAGATATAACCGGAATTTCACCCGCAGCATGCACGTCAGAGTGCTGTGTCGACATGTGAAGAACCACCCAACCGCCCATAGCGACGGTCAACGCAAGAGCGCTGTACAACACAAGATTTGAAGATTTAGACATACGAAATTC
>JBMYWL010000136.1:2429-5131 GCA_049607365.1 Alphaproteobacteria bacterium
TTATATTCACGTTTGTGAATATATGCAAGACCGTTGTTTTGATGTGACACCCCCTGCTCTGGATTTAGTTCAGAGCCCAAAAAATAAACCATCCCCACCGCAAGCAGCGGGGTATTGACTGAAATTTTGAACAAAGACCGTATTAAGGGCACGATCCCCGCACTCGATGCGGGGATCGACGCTAGCAGTGGCGCCACAAGTGGCGGGGAATAAGGCCTGTAGAAATAATCACTTCAAACGAGTGTATCGAGAAGTCGTGGCACCTGCCTATTTCGGTGGCAAGCCACCTACGAATGTCAGGCAATAGTCCACAAGCTGCGACATGTTCTCGAGTGCGATTTCCGACTTCACAAAAATCAACCCGCCCATTTTCTTGCCACCCATTTCAACGGGCTGTCCGCCAACAAGTGCTAAAGCTTCAGCTTCCAGCTCTTTCCCGACGCGGAACATCAACTGATCTTTACCAGTTCCACCAACACCGCCGAGCATGTTTCCATTCAGCATAAGGCAGACGCCGCCAAACATCTTCTTTTCCTCAATGCGGGCGTCATCAACATTCTTTTCTGCTAACGTCATGCGCCAAGTATCAACATAAGCTTGGTTGTAGGCCATTAGTTCGCCCCCAAAATTGTTGCGTGATGCTCTATGTGGTCGTCAATGAAGCTCGCCATGAAGTAATAAGAATGGTCGTAGCCTTCCTGCATGCGAAGTTCATAGTCTTGGCCAGCTTCTTTGGCCGCGTTTTCGAACAAATCTGGACGCAGTTCATTTTCAAGGAAATTGTCAGCTGTTCCTTGGTCGATCAATATTTTTCCCGGGAAACCGCGTGCAGCGACCAAAACCGATGCGTCATAGTCAGCCCAGTTCTTTTGATCTGCGCCAAGGTATGCTGTTAGCGCCTTCTGGCCCCAATTGACAAAGCTTGGTCCACAGATGGGTGCAAAGGCCGAAACAGATTTAAAACGGTGCGGGTTTTTCATGGCAATGGTCAATGCGCCGTGCCCTCCCATGGAATGCCCTGTTATTCCTTGCCTCTGTCGGTCTGCAGAAAAATTGGCGAACAACAGCGCCGGCAACTCCTCAGTTATGTAGCTGTACATTCGATAGTTTCGATCCCATGGCGACTCGGTCGCATCAACATAGAACCCTGCACCTTTGCCCATGCTGTAATCATCTGGAACGTCGGCGACATCATCGCCACGTGGAGATGTATCTGGCGCGACAAACGCTATACCCAATTCGGCGGCTTTGCGCTGAGCGCCCGCCTTAACGGTTACATTATCGTGCGTACAGGTCAGACCTGAGAGGTAAAACAACACAGGGACCGCTTTTTCTTTCGCCTGAGGCGGCATAAAAATAGCGAAGGTCATGGGCGTACGCGTTGTTGGTGACTGGTGTTCATACACCAACTGTTCACCACCAAAGCACAAGTTTTTTGATATGAGTTTCATATGGCAACCTTAACCTGACTTTAATTCAGGGTCTCCCAAAAAATCACGCAGATGGTAAAGTCTTTTCAACAGGCAGGCGTATGGGGAAGTCCGCACGAATTTTCGCATCTACCTCACCAGACACATGGTCGGGATAATGCGTGCTCAAAATCTTGTCGCGAAGTGCCACAGCACGATCCAGAATGGTGGTTGAACCCTGCTCGATCCACTCTTTGGGGCTGGTCCGGTCACCCACCACTGGGTACAAATATTCACGCTCCATACGCGAGATTGTTTGCTCGTGTCCCAAATAGTGACCTGGACCTTCTGTACAAACCTGACGGATCGTATCGATCGACAAGCTGTCCTCAGTTATCTCAATACCTTTGATGGTACGCTGTGTCGCGCCCAAGCTTTCACTGTCGATGATCAGACTTTCCATGCAACACCCCAGCAAACTTGCGTGCATGCCCGCTGATTCGTACACCATGTTAGCGCCAGAATTTCCTACCAATGCGTGGTTGTACCCTTTTTCGTAGCCCGCTTGTGCATCCGGTACTTTAGAGTCAGCCATTCCGGCACATACGCCTGTTGGCAGCTCGTAGAAACGGCCCATCTGCGCGCAAGCGGACATAAGAAGCGCTTGTTCACCCGAACCACCTGACATGGCGCCGGTGCGCAAGTCAGAAACAAATGGCCAGGTGCCAAACATGGCGGGCGCACCCGGTGCAACGGCATTTACATAGGCAAAGCCAGCCAGCACTTCAGCCACTTCTTGTACCAAGGCCCCTGCGAGCGCGGCTGGCGCAGTCGCACCCGCTTGCCCAGCTGACAAAAGTAACACCGGCATGCCGCCACGTGCTGCAACTTCCAACGCGCCAGATGCATCTTCAGCAAATTTCAATGGCGGCACGACGAAACAGTTTGACTGACTAACGAACGGACGCTCACGCCATTTTGCTTCTGACCCTGCTATGTGGTGAACCAGCTCCAAACCCTTTTGAGCGTGCTCGGCGGAGACAAAAGAAGAACCCACGTGCTTGCTTGTACCGCGAAGAGCGGCGTAGAGCGTGTTGATGTCCATCTCGTACGGATCAGGCAGGTCTCGCGGTACGATGGTACGTTGGAAAAAATGAATGTGCTCCATTTTGTCAACGATACGCGCCATGTCATACAAGTCGCTCAACAGCGATTCCCTGTATTCACCCGTAACACCATCGACAGTGTGAACAGCAGCGCCTGCTGTGCCAAAATAGGTCCGGCTGCCCTGTG
>JBMYWL010000137.1:0-5088 GCA_049607365.1 Alphaproteobacteria bacterium
ATCCGGAAAAATGAAGCCCGGCGTCGATACAGCTGCAATAGATTCATGGTTTGCCCCGCAGCCCCAAACGCCTGTAACTTCAGCCACATTGTTTGGCTCAGTCAAATTGGTACAGCTGTTTGTCTCTGGCTTGTTTACGATCACCACAATTTCTTTGCTGGTGCCTGAGTCAACCTGATCAATGTCCCAGGTGTAAGTATTGCCAATCACCGAAACTGGTGGATAACCAGCGTTTGCAGCGTTGGTCGCGGCAATATCTACGCTGAATACTGGGTTTATTAGCTGAGAAATCTCTGTGTTAACGGATGGTGCCGGGCCTGTATTCGTGACGAAAACTGTCCAACTTGCTTGCGAGCCGACAAAAGAGACAAGTTGAGGTGTTGCAAGCAAGACCAATTCAGCAGAATTCACCAAAACTGGTGCTGAAACGTGACCGTTTGTCCCCTGAATCCCCTGATTATCTCTATATGTCATGTTTGCGGATAATGTTGATGGCGTAGCTGGGAACCCTGTGACTTGCATTAACGGCAGACTGATGGTTCCTTGGTTGGTCCCTAACATTTCAGATTGATTTGCAAAAGTTAGGTCACCTGCGTTATTGTTAAACGTAGTGGATCCGTTGTTCATGTATCCGCCATAGGTTGGCGAACCAGCCAGATTATAGGAAGTTGCGCCGAGATTGATTTGTGTAATGATATCATGAACAGAAATTTCCTCCGCACGTGTATCGTTAATCGTAATGTTCGCGTTAAATGGCTGACAGACTTCGATGACTGGTGGAACACTTGTTGTGATCGTCGCGGAAGCTCGTGCAATGTGAACAAATGTTGCAGATGTGTATGTAACACCCGCACCTACACAACCTGCCATATCGCCGCCAGATGCATCATCAATAGTTAAAATAGCACGTTGAACAAATTCCCGATCATTGTCCGCTGTTATCCCGCCGATCGCTGCATCCGTGATTGTTGTTTCGTACCTTAGAGAGAAGGATGTGCCGCCCATGTTCGGGCCTACTGCAGAACCACCCACAATCAAGTTCGCCACGAACGAAAGATCAATTTCAAGTTCGTTTAAGGACGCATAATTTCCTACTGGCACAGGTGTCCAAGCACCGCTAGCGCTGCCATTTGTAACTTGGATTTCCAAAGTTGAAGGAATTAGCGTTTGATTTGTGGCGTAAACACCGCCGCCAAAATCATCTCTGTAAGTTGCTTGGCTCCAACTACCAACGAAGCCAGACCCAAACATATAATCAGCTTGGAACGGTATGAACTGCCCTTCTCCGTTTTCACCTACCGCGTCCTCACGAACATGGTCACCGTCGTCAGGGTTTCCGGTTTCAAACCATCCATTTGGTGCTGAACTACCAACGTTGAAATCTTGGGTGGAAACATTGTCGAGGGAGTTTGTGATGACACCAAAAACGCCCTCTGTGTCCGTGTATTGACAGTGAGCATCGTTTTGACCAACCGCAATTGATTGAGCTTCAATTGTTGCAGTGTTGCTTACGGTTACGCCGCCAGTACACATGTCACTGAATGTGGTGAATGGCAGGTTTAGAGAAAGCGTGTCTGTAGAAATAGCAGTCGGATCAATCGACCAAATTAGTGTATCGCCCGGTTGGCAATTTGTACTTCCATTACAGGAAATGGAAGTACCTGCAGGTGGCGAAATTGAACCAAATGACTCAAGATTTGACGGTAAGACATCAGTGACAGTCACCATTGGCTCAAGCCACTGATAATTTTCCAAATGCGCCGTTAGTGTAAATGAACCAGGGTCGCCAAATTCAATACGACGTGGCGACATGGACTTTGAAACTTCTGCATCCGGCGCATTTGTTAGGTTTCTAAGCTGCATGACCTGAGCAGGAACTACGTAAGAATTTTGACATTGATCGACGTAGTTTGAAACGAGCGTCACGTAATTCAATGCACCTTGAAGTGAGGTACAATGGTTCAGCGGTTCAACGTTCACAATCAACTGGCTTGAATTGTTGTTTGGTAATGTTCCCGGAACGTAAGTGAATACACCTGCATTAAAGGTCCAATCAGGTGATGCGACAGATACGATCCGCGCCATGGATGCCAAATTTGTTTCAATTTCCAAATTTACTGCATCACCCAAACCACTGGATGCAACATCAATCACAATTTGTGTTGTTTGGTCAAACTGAAGACTGAACGGGTCAGAATAAGTCAATTCGATGAGCGGCGTCTCCAAATCAATCTCAACTGACTCACTGCCTTCAGACATATGAAGTCCGGACAATTCTGTGCCAGAAGCCGTGTTATCCAACGCCAAACACGACATGACTTCCGACTGTAGGTTGATGTTCACAACCTCGTTTGGTGCCATATATGGTATATTCAACAAATTTCCGGCAAAAGTCACAGAAGGTGGGAGGCCTGCAGGGTTATAGGCAACAAATGGTAAACCGCTTGTGCCTACATCTTCAATTTCGACATCAAATATAGCACCTGGACCTGGGTTCGTGACAAGAATGGAGAAATCAACCATGTCGCCAACTACAACCTTTTTTGATTGTCCCGCTGCCAAACTTTTGTCAACCAACAAGCCCGCACCAAGGACAAACAGCCCAAAGTCCCCTGTCTTCGTCGTTGGCATAGGTCCATCAAGATAAGAGGTGTTTAACGTAGCTGAGTAAGTTCCAGACATAGCTGTGTTATCAGCATACACATTGGTTTCGAATACAAGTGTACACCCGACAGGCAGATCAAATGAGGGGGAAAAGCTGAAGCTGGCAGTTTGCCCGGAAACAGAGAAAATTGGTGTCGGAACAGATACTCCACAAGCCGGGCTACTTCCTGTTATAAGTATGTTAGTGCCATTTGCTGCAAACAAAATTCCTGCGGGAGCCGTAATTGTTCCCTCTATCTCACTTGCTGCATTTGGTCCCGCATTATAATAGTTGGCAATAAGCGTATCACCAAAATTGGGAGAGATTTGAGAACTGCCGTCCCAAACACCACCAACATCAAGATATGTCCGCGAGCTTCCCTCTGCGGATTGAAATTCACCAAAAACACTAACAGCTGCCCAACTGACCGCTGGAGTTCCCCCAGCCAACAGCATGAGCCACACCGTTAGCAATCTAACGGAGAAAATTGCCGTCAGAATTCTGGGAAAAGAGATGAATTTGATCTCTTGCATATCTTGATTTCCTCTTTTGAGAAAAACGCCAAAACTGGCATTTCTTTGAGGTCAAGTATGCAACTGGTAAGCCACGGGTTAAAAAAGGCACAGGAAAGCGCAAACTCGTGCTTTTATCACCCTAGGTTGTGGTTCTGAAGCAACATAGGTATATGCAAAATTACAACATTCTACTTTAAGATTTATTTTATCGTGATTTATAGCTTAAAAATCTCGCAAAAGTTGTTTATATTTTCAAAATGCTACTGATTTTCAAAATCAAAAAGACGTGGAGCTAATCTACTTCATGCACTTTTAAGATGTATTTAAGTAACAAGGGAAGCTAGATTTTTGACCAGCCTTTTAACCGCTAATGATTTATCTTTATCCCCGCCAAATGCACGTTTATAGAATATCTTTTGGTCTGCGCGAACACTGACCACCCCGTTAGACTTACCAATCCACGCGAGTAATTTGTCTGGCGACGCAAATTTGCCCTTATATAAGCTGACCAGTGCACCCTTTGGCCCAACTTCAACTTTTTCGATGTTGGCAATTTTACATAGCCGTTTAATCGTCAGTACCTCAAACAGATTTTCAACTTCATCTGGCAGCTTTCCAAATCGGTCAATCAATTCAGCTGCAAATGCTTCTATTTCTTTTTGCTCTTCAAATTGAGCCATACGACGATACAGGCCGAGACGCGTTGTTAAATCGGTTACGTATGTATCAGGAATAAGAACCGGCATACCAATTTCAATTTTCGGAGACCAGGTTTCCTCAACTTCAATCTCATCTCGATTGGAAGTGTTGGCCATGTTGACTGCTTCTTCCAACATTTGTTGATAAAGCTCTATGCCAACCTCTTTAACGTGACCGCTTTGCTCTTCACCGATCAAATTGCCTGCGCCGCGAATATCCAAATCATGACTTGCCAAAGAGAAACCAGCACCAAGCTTATCCAGGGTCGACATGACTTCAAGACGTCGCTGAGCTGTCGCAGTTAGTACCTTGCCAGGCCTTAGTGTCAAATAGGCATAACCACGCAATTTCGACCGCCCTACCCGACCGCGAAGCTGATACAAGGCCGCCAAACCAAACATGTCTGCCCGATGAATGATGAGTGTGTTTACGCTTGGAATATCCAGGCCGGACTCAATAATTGTGGTTGATAAAAGAACGTCATATTTACGGTCATAAAAATTCGACATGACATTTTCCAGATCTCCCGGTGACATTTGACCATGTGCGGTCGCCACTTTTAACTCTGGGGCAATAGTTGCGATCTTCTCCTGTAAATCCGCCATATCCAGCAGACGTGGGCAAACGACAAAAGACTGGCCACCACGGAAATGTTCTCGCATCAACGCTTCGCGAATGATCATCCCATCCCACGGCATCACAAATGTCCTTACAGCCAATCTATCAACTGGTGGAGTAGCGATAAGAGAGAGTTCTTTAACGCCGGAAACAGCAAGCTGTAATGTTCGGGGGATTGGGGTCGCAGACAAGGTCAACACATGAACAGTTTCACGCAAATTCTTTAGGCGTTCCTTTTGTTTAACGCCAAATCTTTGCTCTTCATCAACAATTAACAAGCCAAGGTCTTTGAACTTCACGCTTTCTGATAAAAGTGAGTGCGTACCGATAACCACATCGCAGATTCCGTCCTCTAACTCTTTTTTCGTTAGATTGGCGTCCTTTGTCGAAACCATTCGGGATAACTGGCCGATGCGTATTGGGAAGCCTTTAAAACGTTCTGTGAAGTTTGCTGCGTGCTGTCTTGCCAAAAGAGTGGTTGGGACAGTCACAGCAACCTGTTTACCGGCCATGGCAGCCACAAAAGCAGCGCGCAAAGCAACTTCGGTCTTACCAAAACCCACGTCTCCGCAAACAAGTCGATCCATTGGCTTACCAAGCGCCATGTCTTGC
>JBMYWL010000138.1:0-209 GCA_049607365.1 Alphaproteobacteria bacterium
ATTATGTCTTTCCATGGTTTTTCCTCGCACGGTACCATTAGAGAGACAACGACCGCGCGGTCAGGGTAATCCTTTTTTACGCGCGTAATTTCATCCAGATTCACTTGCAATGGTCTGTCTGTAATCAGCTCGATATTGTTCAGCGCCAACAACCGTCTGTCAGCACCCCAAATCGCACCATACCTTGGTCCATTGACATTCACAATGTG
>JBMYWL010000138.1:219-5077 GCA_049607365.1 Alphaproteobacteria bacterium
AGCCCAGTGTTTTCCACACGACACCGCCCCAGCCCGCTTCAAAAGCGCGTCTGACGTTGTATTCCTTGTCTGTTGGCGGTGCAGACGCCAACCAAAACGGGTTGGGAGACTTTATGCCAATGAATTCGCTTGCCAAATTGGAGTGATTAAATTTTGCCATTGTTTTAGTTACCCTTCCCATTCAAGCAAACATGTATATTTTCTGCTGCGTCTCTGCCTTCAGCAACCGCTGTCACAGTCAGGTCATCACCACCAGTTGCACAGTCACCACCAGCCCAAACATTTGCCAAAGATGTCTTTTGTTCACCATCAACAACAATTGCGCCTTGATCAATCTCGAGTGATCCGAAATCCGCGACCAACGTTTGGCCAATTGCTTTCATAATTTGATCAGCGGAAACATCTACCGTTTCACCTGTCGGGGCCAACTTGCCACCCTTATTCTCGCACACATCAAAGCGCATTCCGGTGGCAACGCCATTGCCCAGAATTTCTTTCGGTTGCAAGTTCTCGAGAATGCGAACCCCTTCTAAACTTGCAAGGTTTTGCTCAAACTCTGACGCGGGCATCGCGCTTCGGTCTCGGCGATAAGCAATCGTAACCTCTTTCGCGCCCAACAATTTGGACTGAACGGCTGCATCCACCGCGGTCATACCACCACCAATCACCAACACGCTGTCACCAACAGCAACATTTGCAAACTTATCTGCTTGTCGTAATTCACTAATGAAATCAACTGCGTTTAAAACTTGTTGTTTGTCTTCACCTTGCAATCCAAGTGCTCTTACGCCTGTTTTACCAACCCCCAAAAACACTGCGTCATAACCACCAACCAAGGTTTCAAGGTTCAAACCGTCACCCAACTGTTGGTCATAGGATATGCTGATACCGCCAATTTCCAACAACCAGTCTAGCTCATCCTGCGCAAAGTCATCAACTGATTTGTAGGCTGCAATTCCAAACTCGTTAAGGCCACCGCCTTTGGGCCGTGCATCAAATATCTCTACTGTGTTACCGTGCAAAGCGAGCCTGTGCGCGCAAGCAAGTCCAGCTGGGCCCGCGCCCACAACAGCGATTTTCTTGCCTGTGTCAGCCGCACGATCGTAGGGGTGTTCATCCTGCGACATAAGCTCGTCAGTCGCAAAACGTTGAAGCAAGCCGATCTCGACGGGCTTGCCCTCGGCAGTTTCACGAACGCAAGCTTGCTCGCACAAGGTCTCTGTTGGGCAAACGCGCGCACACATGCCGCCCAAAATGTTTTGGTCAAAAATGGTTTTGGCCGCAGCCTCTGGCATGCCCGTTGAAATCTGCCGAATGAACAGCGGAATATCAATACCCGTCGGGCACGCTGTCACACAAGGTGCATCATAACAAAAGTAACATCGATCAGACGCGACCAAAGCCTCGTGCGGGTCGAGAGGAGGATGCAAATCAGAGAAGTTTTCTTCTAACTTTTCCGCGCTTAAGCGCCCCGCCCTAATGTTGGTATTCGAACCGACAGCCATCCTACACTCCCATTTATATTCTTTTCATTAGAATAAAGGGTCGCACGATTTTAAATTTTTATCAATTGGTAAAATTTACCGAATGGTAAAAATTTTTGGCGTCAGCCTCAGAAACTTACTACAACACAGCCTCAAACAAAGCGCGGGTGTTTTCAGCGGTCATTTCAACCGGGTTACCGCCAGTACTTGGGTCTCGTAAGGCAGCATCAACCAACTTGTCCAAATCAGGGTTTTTCACACCAAAGTCTGACAAGCTTTTTGGCACCGACAATGCAGCGTTCAATTCATCAACATATGCGCAAAAACCGTCAAAACCGCCTTCAATGCCTAAATAGGCAGAGGCCTCAACGAAGCGATCAGCAATAGCGTCTTTGTTAAACTGTAAAACCGCAGGCATACAAATAGCGTTGGTGGTGCCGTGGTGTGTGTGGTGCACCGCACCAATCGGGTGACTTAGTGCGTGAATAGCCCCCAAGCCTTTTTGAAAACCCGTCGCACCCATCATCGCGGCACTCATCATGTTTGCACGTGCTTCCAAATCACCACCTTCGGTGTAGGCACGCAACAAATTGTTCTTAACCAACCGCATGCCTTCAAGCGCAATGCCTTGGCTCATCGGGTGGTAATGCGGGCTGCTATAAGCTTCTACACAATGCGCAAAGGCATCCAGACCTGTGCCTGCCGTAATGAAGTTTGGCATGCCCACCGTTAATTCAGGGTCACAAATGACCACAGCTGGTAACATTTTCGGATGGAAAATGATTTTCTTTTCAGCGGTTGTTGAATTGGTAATGACACTCGCACGACCAACTTCTGACCCCGTTCCTGCTGTTGTTGGCACCGCAACAATCGGGGCGATTGCATCTGCGTCTGCACGGGTCCACCAGTCACCCACGTCCTCAAAATCCCACAACGGGCGAGACTGCCCTGCCCAAAAAGCGATTACTTTGGCCAAGTCCAAACCAGAACCACCGCCAAAAGCCACGACGCCGTCGTAGCCACCTTCACGGTAAACCTTTACGCCTTCATCAGCGTTTTTGTCATTCGGGTTCGGGTCAACATCAGCGAACAAGCCACGACCAAGGCCAGCAGCTTCCATAAGGTCCAAGGTTCTGGTTGTGATTTCCATGCTCGCCAGACCTTTGTCAGTGACAAGCAATGGCTTTTTCATGCCAGCTACGGAACACGCATCCGCAATTTCAGAAATTCGACCCGCGCCAAAACGGATAGCTGTCGGGTACGACCAATTGCCAATAAGTTGCATAAAATTAGTTCGCTTTCTTAAGGTGATACGATTTTGGACGTGTGATGTTGTGGTAGCCAATTTCAGACAAACCGCCACCGCGGCCAGTGTCTTTACAGCCAGTCCAGCATAGTGCCGGATCAAGGTAGTCAGCGCGGTTCATGAAGACTGTTCCAGTTTCAAGTGCGTCACCAATTTCCTGCGCTCTTGATATGTCACTTGTCCACAAAGAAGCGGTTAAGCCGAAGTCGCTATCATTCATTAAGGCAATGGCTTCCGCGTCATCCTTAACCTTCATAATACCAACAACCGGCCCAAAGCTCTCCTCACGCATTACGCGCATATCATGTGAAACGTTTGTCAAAATCTGTGGCGTTAAATACGCGCCGTCATCATCTTCGGCAAAAGTGTCAATGTGTGCTTTGGCACCCATAGCAACTGCTTCAGAAATTTGGCTGCGAACTTCAGCTGCGAAGCGAACATTGGCCATGGGACCCAAAGTTGTTTCCGTGTCTAATGGGTTGCCAAGCTTGTACCCTTTAACAATCTCCACCGCTTTTTCAACAAAAGCGTCAAAGTGTTTTTCGACGACATAAATACGTTCAATACCACAACAGCACTGACCAGAATTAAACATGGCACCGTCTATTAAGGTATCAACCGCTGCATCCAGATCAGCATCTTCCATGACGTACCCAGGGTCTTTGCCACCCAGCTCTAATCCGACGCCTGTAAATGTACCCGCTGCGGCTGCTTCCATGGCTTTTCCGCCGCCAACCGAGCCTGTGAAGTTCACAAAGCCAAAACTTTTAGCAGATATTAAATCAGCGGTTGTTTGGTGGTCTAAATAAATGTTCTGGAACACGTCAGCTGGAACACCAACGTCAACAAAGGCCTTTGCAAGCCTTTCCCCAACCAGCAGAGTTTGGGTCGCATGTTTCAACACCACCGCATTGCCTGCAATCAATGCTGGTGCAACTGTGTTTATCGCCGTCATGTAAGGGTAATTCCATGGCGCCACCACTAAAACAACACCATGTGGAACACGCTTTATGTATCGGTTAAAAGCGTCATCATCGGCAATTTTAATGTCAGCTAACGCGGTCTCTGCAATGCTTGCCATATAAGATGCGCGCTCGTTAAAACCGCCAAATTCTCCGCCATAACGAACCGGGCGACCCATCTGCCAAGCCAGTTCGGGAACAATTTCATCTGTCTGCTCACCTATAGCTGCAACGCCAGCCATGACCAGATCAATTCGCTCTTTTAAGGGTCTTGCAGACCACGCCTTTTGCGCTTCTTTTGCACGCCCAACTAACGCAAAAGATGTTTCACGTGAAACAACCTCGCGTTCTGCGTAAACGCTGCCATCAATTGGGGAAATACACTTCAAAGTCGTCATTTTATGCTCTCTCAAAACCACGGGCGATTTCGTAATCGGTGACAACCCGTTCAAACTCTTCAATTTCCCACGTTGCAGCACGCACGTAGTGGTCCACAACTTCGTCGCTCAAAGCTTCTCGTAACATTGTAGATTTTCTTAGGGTCTCGCTCGCGACCAACAGATTTGCCGGAATATCCTTGGCTTTCTTGTTCTTGTAAACGTCACCCGTTGTTGGTGCTGCAAGCTCAAGCTTTTCTTCGATGCCCTTTATGCCAGATGCCAATTGAACCGCAATTGCCAAATAAGGGTTAAGGTCCGACCCGCCAGTACGGTTTTCAATGCGAATTGCTTTGGTTCCGACACCACATAATCTAAAGCCAGAGGTACGGTTATCAACCGACCAAGTGATTTTGGTTGGCGCAAACGTTCCCTTTGCAAAGCGCTTGTAAGAATTTATGTAAGGTGCCTGAAAATACATGCAATCAGGTGCGTATTTCAACAATCCAGCCACATACGAACGCATAAGGCTCGACATGCCATGTTCGCCATTTTCATCATGAAAGGCGCTTTTTCCGTCGAGTGTCCACAAAGATTGATGAATGTGTGATGAAGAACCGACACGCTCGTGGTGCCACTTCGGCAAGAAGGTTACTGCCCTCCCCTGTTGCCACGCAATTTCTTTGGTCGCGTGCTTTGCGATGGTGTGATACTCAGCACAATCCATGG
>JBMYWL010000139.1:0-5066 GCA_049607365.1 Alphaproteobacteria bacterium
AACCAGAGCCTAAATGTCAGAATCAGTTACAAATCAGGACACTAATGTTGAATCCCACGTTTTTCAGACGGAGGTTTCGCGTCTTTTAGATATCGTTGCCAACGCGCTATACTCAAACAAAGACGTTTTCCTGCGCGAGCTTGTGTCCAACGCATCTGACGCTTGTGACAAGCTGCGTTACATGGGTTTAAGTGATGCCGCACTTTTGGGTGATGACACGAACCTGGAAATTTCCATCTCAATCGACAAAGATGCCAAAACACTCGCCATTCGCGACAACGGCATTGGCATGGACCGCGCGGACCTTATCGACAAGCTGGGCACAATCGCCAAGTCTGGCACGTCAGAGTTTTTGAGCAATCTGAAGGCTGACAGTGACAGCAAAGATAAAGACAAAGGAGGGGCAGACTCAAACCTTATCGGTCAGTTCGGTGTTGGTTTTTACGCCAGCTTCATGGTCGCAGACAAGGTGGAGGTGCGAAGCCGCAAAGCCGGTGCAGAAAAAGCCTTCCTTTGGCGCTCAGACGGTAAAGGCGCGTTTGAACTGGAAGAAGTGCAAGACCAAACCCGTGGTACCGAAGTTTTGTTGTTCCTGAAAGACGAAGCGCAGGATTATTTGGGCGACCACAAAATCCGCCAGATCATCAAGACGTATTCTGACCACTTGGCCTTTCCGGTTTTGCTGCTGACGCGTAATGAGGAAGAAGGCGTAGATGACAAAGAATCTAGCATCGACCAAGAAACCCTGACCGAGGGTTCAGCCCTTTGGACACGTTCAAAGTCAGACATCAGCGACGATCAATACAATGCGTTTTATAAAGATGTTTCGGGTGCTTTTGACGAGCCTTGGTCACGTTTGCACTTCAGTGCTGAAGGCCGTTTGGAATACAAAGGCCTGTTGTTCGTGCCAAGCAGCCGTCCCTACGACCTGTTTCATCAAGACCGTCGTTCGGGCCTGAAACTCTATGTGAACCGCGTGTTTATCTCTGACGAAATGGACAAGTTGTTGCCGTCATATTTGCGTTTTGTCAAAGGCGTGGTGGATGTGTCGGACCTGCCGTTGAACATCAGCCGCGAACTGTTGCAAGATGACCCGCGCATCAGTTCAATCCGCGATGCTTTGACCAAACGTTTGCTAAAAGACTTCGACAAGAAAGCCAAAGATGAAACAAGTGGCTATTCTGAATTTTGGGCGAACTTTGGTGCTGTTGTTAAGGAAGGCCTTTATGAAGATTTTGCCAATCAGGAAGCCTTGTTGAACCTGACACGTTTCCAAACGGTTGACTCTGAAGACTGGGTATCGCTTGCCGATTACGTCGCGGGCATGCCTGAAGGCCAAAACGAGATTTTCTACATCTCTGGTGATAACCGTAACGCCGCGCTGAATTCTCCACATTTGGAGGGCTTTCGCAAAAAGGGCGTGTCTGTGTTGGTTATGACCGACCCAATCGACGAATTCTGGATGCCGATGGTCCGCGAATTTGACGGCAAAACTTTCCAGTCCGTGACACGTGGCACATCTAACCTTGATGACATTAAAGCCGCAGATGACGCAGAAGAAACGCCAGTTGAAAGCCACGACGAGGAAGCCACCGCCAAGCTGATCGCCTTCCTGAAAACCGAGCTTGATGGCAAGGTCAAGGATGTTCGCACCACGACACGCCTTGAAACCTCTGCCGTGTGTTTTGTGGCGGACGAAAGTGACATGGACGTGCACATGGCCAAGCTTATGAAAGCACACCAGCAGTTGGACAAGGAAGAACTGCGGATCATGGAGCTTAACCCAAAACACGCACTTGTCCGCGCCTTGTCAACATCTGTTTCGGGCAACGCCAAAATGACAGAGGTCAAGGATATTGCCACTGTACTGCTCGACCTGTGCCGTGTGCAGGAAGGCCAACCAATCGACAACCCGTTGGCGTTCGCCTCTCAGGTTGCTGGACTTGCTGAAAAGTCTTTGGTTTAGTTTTTAATGTTGGACTGAGCACCAATTCCGGATTTAGTCCGGAATCTGCTTGAGTTGCTCTTAATACCTGTTGGTCTGCAGTCGTATTTTGGTTTGATGTAAAGATTCGACAAGGTGATCCACTTAGATCACCTTGTCTGGTTCCTAAGTAAAAAACTAAATTTAACTTAAAGCTGTAAAATTGACATGGACATGCATATGCTTATTCTTGAAGCTTAAAATTAGCATCAAGAAAGTAATTTGTTTTGCATGATGAAATAGAAAAAGAAGTTACGCCAAGGTATTTCTTCAGAAGACTTGCAGCTTATATTTTTGACTTTTGTTTGGTGACGCTGGTTTTATACCTGTTTGTGCTTTTACCTTTCAGCCATTTGTCAGGTCAGCATTTTTTTATTCCATCTATTTTTAAAGTTGGGAGCTGTTCTACAGTTGAATTACCCAAGCATTTTCAAGCACATCTTGAGGCAATTCCTCATCCAGGCGGACCAGGTGCTTCGGAAAATGATCTTGTAGTTAATGTTCAGCACTGTCGAACAAAGCTTATGCTCGTCCATCGGGTCGACACACTTGTGATTGTGAAAAAGTTTAAACCCAGTGATAGCGCGATTCAAAGATACAATACTTTTCACGTAACATTACCCGTAGACAAGAATCTGAATTTTGCATCGTATATTGACGTAGAACCATATTATTACTTGCTGCTTCTGGTCTATTTTATCCTGTTCAATTTCTTTATGGGGTCTACGCCGGGTAAGTATTCTTTGGGACTCAAGCTTGTTACCAAAAACAGAAATTATCCAAGCTTATCCAACTCTATAAAAAGAGAGGTTTTGCGGTTCTCTCCAATCTTAATCATCGTATTGGGAGAATTTATCTTTTCACTGACGCAAGAAAGCGTAAATTTGGACGATCCAGAAGTTATCCGCAGCCTGTTTAGAACTATTAGCGCACCAGCCAGCTCTGGAGCTTTAGTTCTTTTGATTTCAAACACGATCGCTGTAATATTAGCTGTTGTTTTTGTCATCACGTGGATTAGATGGCGCGAGCAGATTTTATATGACCGAGTTTCTGGCTTATATGTCATTAATGAATAACTGATTTATTGAATTTGCCGCTCGAGATCAGAAAAATCTGTTATCCATCTGGTTCAGAAAAACAAATAAATCAAACAGGACTTAACTCATGGGCTATTTTGTACAACTGGTCGCAATCGCCGCCATTTTTCAATTCATTTATTTCGGCTGGATGGTTGGCAAAGCCCGTGGAAAATCTGGCTTGAAAGCCCCCGCGATGGCGGGTGACGACGGGTTTGAGAGAACTTACCGCGTGCAGATGAACACACTTGAACTGTTGGTCATTTTCATGCCGTCCTTGTTCTTGGCTTCGGTTTATTTCCCAGCCATTTTGGTTGGTGGTTTGGGCGCTGTGTACATCGTCGGCAGATTTGTTTACTCAAACGCTTACGTGTCCAAACCGTCTAGCCGTGGCTTGGGGTTCATGCTGTCGTTTGTACCAACGGTTGCCCTTGGCGTCTTGGCGCTTATCGGCATTTTGCTGAACATGTTTGGTTGGGGCTAACAACAGAATGATATCTACTTCAGTTTTCAGCATAAGCAGTTGATTAAAGCAAATGAATAGAAAAACTTTCGGCGTCATTATTTTAACAATGATCGGAGCTTTTGGTTTGTTAAAATCAATATTTTCTTCTTCGGAATCTATGGTTTACAAAGTTAAAAACGTAAACGATTTGATTAGATCAAGAAGCCAGTCGGAAATTGTAGAAGATAGCAAAATAGGCGCTCTTAAAGTATCAAATACAATTCAAGAAATCATGGATACAATGGTTGTTGGCCAAACCACAATGGCAACCAATGAGCGCCTTAAGGCGAAACTGCGAGAACATAATCTATTACCATCGATGTTGGGAAGCAATGGTTTCCCGGCTGAGACATCGATCTCTGTAAGTAATGAATTAATTCACGGAATACCTTCTGATAAAAAGATAAGTGAGGGTGACTTGGTTACGATCCAAGTTTCAGGATCAAGCGAATTTTCGCATGCTTCTCAAGGTTGGACGATACCAGTTGGGCCAATTTCTGAACAAAAAACACAGTTGTTAAATGCGTGCAAGTTGGGGTTACAGCGCGCAATTTCAAAAGTGAAAGCTGGTGTATCAACTGGTGAAATTTCATCTGCAATTCAAGACGTTGCGGATGCACATAATGTGTTTCCGGTGAAAGATTTTACTGGTTACGTTATGGGGAAAGAACGTATCATGAGGCCCAATATACTGAGTTATTGGCATGATGGCTGGGCCTACGATGAGGTATTATCAGCTGGCACGATTTTAAATATCCATGTGATGTTTAAAACAGGCGATAAGAATATACGTCTTGAAAAAGATGGATGGACAGTTCGCACAACCAATGGCGAAATTGGTGCAATAGCAACCGCAATGGTGTTGGTTCAAGATGACTCTGGGCTTGAACTAACAAAGATGATTCAAACCTAAATCGTCAATGGGCACACAGAATAATATGTATCCTGACATTCCAAAGAAATTTCTAGATGGTTTTGCATCTGGTGGAGAAGTGTATTGTTTGGACCAACAGTAGATCAAGAAAGTATAGATTTTTTCTCGTTCGTTGATGAAATCTGGTTCTCAGAATAATGCGCGGTATTGCCGTTGTGAAATTTCATATGTTGAAGAGATGAAATTATCAACACTTACTGCAATTGTGCTTAGACGAAGCCTCCCACTCGTCATTCCAAATTGTTAGGAAAAAATCAGTCGTGAAATTTACAAAATATCTTCTTATCATCATGCTGCCGGTTGTGGTGGTTGCGGGCATTTTTGGTGGTGCTTATTTCATGGATCTACAAGCCAAGAAACAGCTTGTGTTAGACAGACAGAAAATCGCAGAGACACCCAAGCCAGCGTTCGAAAAAACGGTTCTTCTGCGCAATTCCTTTTGGTTTAAGGACGGGCAAAACTCCAGTGGTGCGTCTGCCGTTTTGGTTGAAGCTGAGTGGGGCGTGGCAGCATTAACGGCCAAGCACTTGTTGGGTCCTGCCATGGGTATTGAACCTGCAGTTAAAC
>JBMYWL010000140.1:0-5038 GCA_049607365.1 Alphaproteobacteria bacterium
CCCGTCACTGTACCGGAAACGTTCGGCGCATCCGCACCAGCATCTCCGTTGAAAGTACCGGAAACTGTGCCATCAGCATTCAGAGTATCTGCACCAGCATCGCCGTCAAAAGTACCGCTGAATGTAGAGCCTAAGGCAACATTTAGCGTATCATCATCAGCGCCGCCATCTGTTGCACCACGCAAATCTGCGCCTGAAACAACATTAAATATGTCATTACCTGCGTCACCGTTTAATGTTGCAGTTGATGTGTCAGAGTCATCATCAATGGTGAAGGTATCAATATCAGCACCACCGTTGATTGTGCCAGTGACTGTGCCATCGATTTTTAATGCGTCTGCTCCGGCATCTCCGTCAAAAGTGCCGCTAAGTGTGGAACCTGTTTCCAAATTCAAGGTATCGTCATCAGCGCCACCGCTTGTAGTGCCGCCCAAGTCAGCACTTAATTTAACGTCAAATACATCTGCACCTGCGTCCCCGTTTAGCTTAGCACTTGTAGTTGTGGAAGCAGAAGTAATTGTGAAAGTGTCGGCATCTGCTCCGCCATTTACAGTACCAGCAATTGTTCCATCCACATCAATCAAATCATCGCCGTCACCACCAGTGACAACCCCCGTCGTAGTCAACGCCCCACTTAGTACGATTGCGTCGGTGTCTGAACCTGTATCAACAGACCCTTGATACACGCCATTCGATGAAATTAAAAAGCCATCTACGCCTTCACCAGTGGTGATACTACTACCTGCTGTTGACAAGCCATCAAAGAGGACGATGTCCTGTCCAGCTTCACCGTTAAACGTCCCAGCAAATAAAGAATCCTCAAGTGAATCAAGAACGTCGCTGTCAGCGCCACCATTAAAGATACCGGTAAAAGAACCATTCGTTGAGCCTTGATCCTCCAGCGAAAGAATGTCGACCCCTGACCCACCATTTGTTGTGCCACCATAAGTACCGCCACCTGACGGGCCACCAGCTAACAACACAAATAAATCGTCTTCTGTGCCACCATTTATTGTACCAAGAAACTTCCCGCCATCGTCAACGCCAAACCTGTCGTCGTCGCCACCTGTGTTGATGACAGACCCAGCCGTCGCTGTACCTGAGATAACGATAATCTCTTTGCCAGCCTCACCATTGAAGATTCCATTAAATGTGGAGCCAGTTTGTGAGTCTAACTCGTCACCGTCATCGCCACCGTTAAACGTTCCAGAATAGATAGATCCATCAGACAAACCGAGCAAATCTTCACCTACACCTCCATTTTGTGTGCCGGCTAGTGCGGAGTTTGTACCAAGGCCAAAAACATCGTCTCCCAAACCGCCATTTATGGTGCCAGCTTTAACATCCATTCCCAAGGCGTTAACCACGTCATCGTCAGCACCAAGATTGATTTCGCTGGCAGCGCTTGCCGCCCCGCGAATATTGACCGTATCGTTGTCGTCATTCGTATCAATTTGTGCTGTGAAATTAGATCCGGCGTTTAAATTTATTGTGTCCAACCCATCACCAGTTACCAATGTTCCAGCGAAGGCAGCACCTGAATTATAATTTAGCGTGTCATTTCCCGCACCCAAGTCTGAATCAGATGTTGAATCCCAGTCACTTCCATCTTCCAAATTAACGGTATCGTCACCGTTTCCAGTCAAAACGCTGCCAGTCATATCACCATGGTTGGTAATTGTCGCAGTTGCATCATGACCGTACCCAATATCATCGTCTATCGTTGCAACGGCGAAGCCATCCGCTTGCGCAGTTACAGTTCCGTGATTGGTTATAGTTACTGTTTGACCCAATCCAGCAATCGCAGAAATTCCACCACCCAATTCAGTGAAGGCTCCGCCAGGAGCAGCACCACCGCCTGAAACAGTCGACGTTGCATCTACGTCAATGTTAATGTTTCCGCCCGTGTCTGCAGCAGCATAGATTCCATAGGATTCAACACCAGTTGCAGTGAGCATTGAACCATCAACATCAACATTGATATCTCCGTTATTGGAAAACGCTACTAAAGCACCACCATCTCCATTTGTCGTGACATTTGAACCGTCAACCTTCACATCTACTGTATTCGCAGCAGCGTAAATTCCAGCCAACCCGCCTGTTCCAGAAACACTAATTGTACTATCTTGAACGTCAATTGCAGAGGTCCCTGAAACTTCCACGATAGCGGCAACACCAGCTGCATCCACACCGGTAACATTTACTGTTGCGTCTGAAAAATTGGCTTTCGTATCTCCGTTATCAGTTTGAAGAAGTATTCCTGCAACTTGGTCATTCATTGGAAGAGCTGTGCTGGCATCAACGGTGACGTTTACGCTGCCACCCGTCATGTTCAAATTTATGTCTCGCTCCATGGGGGCAAAAGCATCTGTATAATCCTGCCCAATATAGATGCCTTGGTAATTTCCGTTGTAGTCACCTGCGGTATTAAGCGTAACTGAAGACCCTGAAGTCAAAACATCAAGCAATAAAGCAGCTTCAGACGTTCCACTAGAAGCATCCCCAACATAAGATTCGCCAGCATCCACTTCCACAACGAAGTTGTCTTCTTTCAGAACCACATTTGTTGATTGACCTGTCACACCGCCATCGCAAACAGTGTTTGGTGAAACTGCCACATTCGGGCAATCCGCCATGACGCTCGTGGATGCAAGAACGCTAACCAATGGCACCATTATGCTGGAGGAGAGGAGACGTTTCTTTAACATAATTGAGAATTCCTGAAGCTAAGCTAAAATATTCATTTTTATATGGCTCAGAAATTAGTTTGAACAAAAAGGAAGTACAACTTAAAAGCTAATGTTTAGCTGGAAGGCAGGTTTGCTAAATTTTCACCTACTACATATACCACCTTTGATTGATCTAAGTCTCGAAAAGCGGAATCGTCTTGTGAATCTATCGATTCTAAATCGTATTAATAATCACCTTGGTTGGTAAAGCTGCGGAATATGGACAAAATCCAATTGTTACAATTGTTTAAGTAATGCCTGTTTGCCATAAGATGATATCTTACGAGCATGAAACTAAGATTGATTCTCGGCGACCAGCTTAACACAAACATCACCAGTTTAAAGGGCATCGACAAACGGGCCGACGTGGTTTTAATGTGTGAGGTTCGCACTGAAGCCACTTACGTCAAACACCATAAAAAGAAGATTGCCTTTTTGTTTTCCGCTATGCGGCACTTTGCGATTGAGCTTGAAAAAGCGCAATTCCAGGTCAAATACACGCGCTATGATGACCCACTAAACGCTGGAAGCTTGCTTGGTGAGGTAAAGCGGTATTGCCGACAATATGACGTTGACGAAGTCATCATCACCGAACCAGGTGAGTACCGATTAAAAACCGAAATGACGGGATGGGCTTCTGAACTAGGGTGCCCGGTCACAATCCGCGAAGACACTCGCTTCCTGTGTTCTACGGCAGACTTCAACAATTGGGCATCTGGCCGCAAGCAACTGCGCATGGAGTTCTTTTACCGCGAGATGCGTAAAAAATATGCGGTGTTGATGGATGGTGAAAAGCCAGTCGGCGGTCAATGGAATTATGACGCAGACAACCGCAAGCCCCCGACCGAAAATTTGATTGTCCCTGAAACCTACAAAGCTGAACCTGATAAGATCAGCGCACACGTCATCAAGTTAGTCGAACAACACTTCCCTGACCATTTCGGTGATGTCTACCCCTTTCACTTTGCTGTAACCCGCGATCAGGCATTGTCAGCCTTGGATCAGTTCATCGCCAAACGCTTGCACAAGTTCGGTGATTTTCAAGATGCCATGGTTCAGGGCGAAGCTTGGATGTATCACAGTCACATAAGCTTTTACATAAACTGCGGATTGCTGAATCCACTGGAGTGCATTCGTGCTGCTGAAAACGCTTTTCATCACGACCAAGCACCACTAAACGCGATCGAAGGTTTCATCCGACAAATTTTGGGTTGGCGGGAGTATGTTCGTGGCGTGTATTGGTTGAAAATGCCGTCGTACAAAACCGAAAATTATCTGGAGGCAACGCGTAAGCTTCCATCGTTCTACTGGGACGCGCAAACGCAAATGAATTGCTTGCGCCAATGTGTTAGCGAAACAAAACAAAATGCTTACGCCCACCACATTCAACGCTTGATGGTTTTGGGTAACTTTGCCTTGCTAACTGGCATACACCCAGACGAGGTCAACGAGTGGTACATGCTTGTGTATGCGGATGCTTACGAATGGGTCGAGCTGCCCAATGTCACGGGCATGATTTTGTTTGCGGATGGTGGCGAGCTTGGTTCCAAGCCATATGCCGCGAGCGGTGCCTACATCAACAAAATGTCCAACTACTGCAAGTCTTGCCGATACAAAGTCAGCAAAAAGAACGGACCCGACGCCTGCCCCTTCAACTACCTATATTGGAATTTCTTAATGGAGAACGACGACAAGCTAAGAGACAACCCGCGGTTAAGGTTAGTGTACAAGAATGTAGATCGTATGGATGAGGGAAAACGCCAAGCTGTTCTTGATGACAGCAGGCGTTTCTTTAACGCCATGGAAGCCGATGAAGCAAACCCTTAGCATCGTTTGGTTCAAGCGGGACTTGCGCGTCCAAGACCATGCGCCATTACTGGCCGCAGCGCAAACCGGCAACGCGGTTCTACCGCTCTATGTCGTTGAACCTGAGCTATGGCAGCAACCAAATGCCTCTCGTCGGCATTGGCATTTTATTCACGATTGTTTGGCCCAACTTAACATCGACCTGGCCAACCTTGGTCAGCCCCTGTGCATCCAAACTGGTGACATGTGTGACATACTCACCAAGTTGAATGAGCAACACACAATCAAAGATATATTCGCGCACGAAGAAACAGGAAATTTGTGGAGTTTCGCGCGTGATCTAAACGTTCATGAATTTTGTCGCCAAAAACGCATCTTGTTTCATGAATTTCCAGCCAATGGTGTTGTTCGAAGATTAAGCAATCGAGATGATTGGGCCAAAATTCGCAACAGCCGAATGGCCGAACCCATAAAACCCAAACCACCTCATCTAAAACCACTCA